>JAVJQK010000063.1 GCA_040218145.1 Sandaracinaceae bacterium
TCGGTGATGGCGAACATGCCGATCTTCAAGCGGCTGTTCCACGGGGAGATCAGCAAGCTCGTGAAGTGGGCGCTCGAGCAGCACGGCTTCGAGGCGCCGGACCGGGTCTTCGGGGACGCGCGGAGCCACCAGATGCGGCTCGTGAACGCCGCCGCGCAGCTCCTCTTGCTGCACTACTCGGACATCCAGGTCGTCAAGGACGGCCTCGTGGAGAAGGTCGAAGACTACCCGGGGTTCACGAGCGACCCGGGCGTGATGGCGGGCGCGTCGAAGACGCTGGAGCGGCCGCCGATGAAGCTGGACCCGCGGGTGTGGCCCGAGAGGTCGACCTTGCGGTTCGGCATGGTGCCCGCGCTGGATCGGCTGCTCGGTACGGAGCACACGGTCTACACGCTGCGGAAGATGCGCGAGGAGGCCGAGCGCGCCTACGCGGAGAAGCGGAAGCGGCCCGTGCTCGGCGCGCGTCGCCTGCTGCGCCAGCACCCGTGGGCGGAGCCGGCGGCGCCGCGGAAGAAGCGCAAGGGCCCCCCGCCGACCTTCATGGTCGTGGACGACGACGAGCTGCAGGCGCTCTGCGAGAAGGAGACGAGGTACTTCGGCGACGCGCACGAATCGGCGCGGAAGAGCCGGCTCCGCGGCGAAGAGGCGGTCTTCCCCGCGGGGACCTACCTGATGAAGGTCCAGCACAACGCCCCGGTGGAGGACCCGCTGGACGACGCGGTCCTGGCCGTGTGGGAGACCTTCGAGGACATGCCGAGCCGGATTACGGCCGAGGAGCGGCACGCGCTGACGCGGGTGGTCCGCCGGTACGCGCGCGAGATCGACGAGGAGGCGATGGAGGACTCGCTGGCCGTTCGGCTCGAGGCGACGCAGGAGAGCACGGTGGACCGGTTCGAGTCGCCGCGGGTCTCGACGGAGGGCCCGGACGTGCCGAAGAAGCTGGTGACTCTCCGCACCGTCGGGCGGCCTCGCGACCCAGATCCCTCGGTCCAGCGCGACGCGCGGTCGACCGACGAGCCTCCCGACCCAACGAGCGACAGCTAGGTCTCCGCGCGGCTCGATGACGACTCGGGCCGCGCACACCTGCGTCCGCGGTACGGGCGGGCCACCCGATGTGAGCTGAACGCGGGCGAACTCGCCGCGTTCGAGCCCCGAGATGGCTCTCACGTCAGCCGAACGCGAGCGCACAGGCCGAGACTCCGCGAGGTCATCACCGGGCGGGCGTCTGAGGTGCTGGCTCACGCCGATCACCCGGCATGGAGCCAAGAGCACCCGGCATGGATCGCCCCGCATCCGGGTCGGCCACCAGCGGCGGGCGCACGAGCGTGCGTTTTCCGCCGGTGCGTTGATCGGCCGTTCCGCCGATCGTAGACTGATCGCCCGTTCAGTAGCGAGGCGCCAGGTGGCGCATCGCGCTGGAGACGTGCGTCCGATGTACCGATGGCCGCTCCCGCTCGAACCCTGGAGACCCTGCGCGCCGCGCTCCGTGAGCGCTTCGGCGCCGAGATCGATCCCGGGCTCCGCGACCGCGCCCGCAGCGGTGTGGCGATGCCGAGCGGCTGGACCGCGGTGGATCGCGCGCTCGACGGAGGGCTACGCCCGGGGCGGAGCGCGGCCATCGAAGGCAGCCCCGGAGCAGGGAGCCTGGCGCTCGCCGCCAGCTGGGCGGCCGAGGTCTGCAAGCGCGCCGAGCCCGTCTTCGTGCTCGACCCCTCCGGCACCGCGCTGCCCCACGCGTGGATCGAGCCGGAGGAGGCGCGCGCGCCGATCTGGATCGCGCGCGTCGGCGGCGGGGAGCTCTGGCCGGCCCTCGACATCGCGCTCCGCTCGGGCGCGTTCGGGCTCGCGGTGCTGCTCGAGCCGTCGCACGCCCCGCCGGGCGTCGGCCTCCGGATCAAGCGGCTCGCGCAGTCGCACGGCGCTCGCGTGGTGCTCACGCACTGGCCCGGGCACCCGCCGCCGTGGACGCCGAGTCACCGCGTCCGCCTCGCCGCGGGGTCGGTGCGCTGGGTGTCGGGCCCGACGGGCTCGGTGCCGGTCGAGCGCGATCTGGAAGTGAGCTGTGATGCGGAGCGAGAAGAGACACGACGATCGCACGAGGTCTTCACCGATCGCATGCATCCTGCTCCCCTCGCTCCCGATCGTCGCGCATCATCCGGGCGCGGCGGGCGAAAGCGGAGAGCGAGGTAGGGCCGTCCACACGGGGCGCGGGACCGCGGCGCGGATCCGCTGGTGTGGCGCGACGGCGTCGAGCGCGGGCGTGCGGGCAGGTCAGACCCTCGCCGCGGCGCGCGCGCGCTGCGCGAGCCTCGACAGCCGCATGTTCGACCCGGACACGCTGGCGCGCGCGCGGCGCGAAGTCGTCGCAGCGCTCGTCACCCTGACCCCGCGCGTGGCGCCCGCGGGAGACACGCGCTTCTGGGCCGAGCCCGCCCCACTCGGCGAGCCGCTCGAGCGCTGGGCGGAGGCGGTGACGCAGGCGCTCGGGGCCTGGGGCGAGGCGCGGGTCGGCGTCGGCGAGTGGGCCGCGCTCGCCTACGCGGCGGCGCTCGACGGCGCGCTCGTGGGCACCCCGGAGCAGCTCGATCGGGCCCCGCTCGCGACGCTCGAGCTCGACGCGGACGCCATCGAGACGCTGCGAAGCCTGGGCGTGCGTGACGTCGCGGCGCTGAAGCGGCTCGGCCCAGTGGAGCTGGGCGCGCGGCTCGGGCCCGCGGTGGCCGACGCGCGGCGGCGCGCGAGCGGGGAGGATCCTCGGATCCCCTGGACGCCACGCGCGGACGACGCCCCGCACGTGGAGGTGGTGTTCGACGAGGAGCTGGACCGGCTCGAGCCGCTGCTGTTCCTGCTCCGGCCCGCGCTGGCGCAGCTGCTCCGCGATCCGGTGGGCCGCGGCGAGGGCGTGACCGATCTCCGGCTCCGGCTGAGCCGCGAGCGCGGCGAAGACCTCCACGTCCACGTCCGCAGCGCACACCCCATCGGCGATCCCGCCACGCTGCTGGAGCTGGTGCGAGCGCGGCTCGAGGCGCGCCCCGATCCCACGGACGAAGACGGAACGCGCGACTTCCTGAAGGGCTTCGCGATCACCGCGCTGGAGCGCACGCCGCTCGGTGACCGCACGGGAGATCTCTTCGGCGAGCAGGCCCGCGATCCTGCCGCGCGAGAGGTCGCGCTCGCCCGCCTCGCGAGCCGGTTCGGCGACGTCCTCGCGCGCGCCACCCGGGTCGAGAGCGCCAGCCCCATCGCCCGGGCAGCGTGGACCGACGGCGAGCCCGCGCGCGGGCCCTCTCACCCGTGGCGCCGTCAGGATCCGCCCGCCCCGATGCGCGGCGACGCGGTACACCTCTTCGGTCGCCCGCGGCGCGTCCTTCAGCTGTCTCGGATCGAGCGCGCCCTGGCGCCCTGGTGGGACGATGGCGCGCTCCGGGTCGACCGCCTCGCGTGGGCGGAGGTGGAGGGCCCCTTGCTCGTGCTCCTGCGAGAGCGGCGCGACGTCACCCCCGCTCGCTGGGAGGCCATCGCGTGGCTCGACTGACGCGCTACTCGGCGGCCTCGACCTGTCCGACGCCGGCGTCGGGCGGGTCGACCATCACGCGGTTTCGACCCGAGGTCTTCGCCATGTACATCGCCCGGTCGGCGCGATCGACGACTCCGTCCATGTCCTCGTTCGGCGCGAGCGCGGCGACGCCGAAGCTGGCCGTGACGGGGATCGGCTCACCCGCCTCGTCCACCACACGCAAGGCCTCCATCGCAGCGCGCACCCGCTCCGCCACCACCACTCCGCCCCCGCAGTCCGTCGAGCTGAGGAGAATGACGAATTCCTCACCACCCCAGCGCGCGCAGACGTCGGACTCGCGCGCGAGGCTCGAGAGCAGCTCGCCGACCGTCTTCAGCACACGATCCCCCATCGCGTGGCCCTGGTTGTCGTTGATGCTCTTGAAGTGGTCGATGTCGAAGAGCACGACCGACAGCGGGTCGCCGTGCCGCTGCGCGCGCGCCAGCTCCCGCCGGGCCGCCTCGGCGAACGCGCGCCGGTTGTAGAGGCCGGTCAGCGCGTCCACGGTCGCGAGCCTCCGCGACTCCTCCACCAGGGTCGCGGTGCGCAGCGGGCCACCGAGCTCCCGCGCGAGGATCTCGAGCAGCGCGGCGTCCTCGCGCTCGGAGGCCGCGCGCGGCGCGAGCGCGATGGCGCCGAGTCGCGTGTCGCCGAACGTGATCGGTCGGACGAGCGGCGCGGGACCGTCGAGATCGCTCGCCGGGTCCTCGTCTTCGATGAGGTTGAAGCGGGTGTCGGCCGACACCTCGAGCGCGGCGATCGCCTCCTCGAGCGCGCGACGCGACTGCCCGGGCTGCGCATGCACGCCCCCTCGCACCGGCGCGTCGGTGACGACCGAGAGCCAGCGGTAGGTCGTGACCTGCGAGACGAACTGCGCGAACAGATCGAAGAGCGTGTCGAAGGACTCGCAGATCGCGAGCTTGCGCACCTCGGCCGCGATGACGGAGTCGAAGAGCGCCGCGTCGAGGCACTGCGCGATCCGATCGCGGACGCTGACGTCGCAGGAGAGCGCCATGAAGAAGTCGTCTTCTTCCGGCGACTGCTCGAAGCCGCGGTTCATCGCCCGGACGAGGTCGCCCATGCGCCCCTTGATCACGTACGCGAGCGCGCCCGTCTGCTCGGCCCAGAAGCGGTTCCGGTGGCCCTCGTCGCCGCGCAAGATCACGGGCACGTCCGACGTCGCGGGCTCTGCCTTGAGCAGGCGACAGAGCTGCGCGCCCGAGATGCTCGGCATCGACAGGTCCGCGATCACCGCGCTCGGCGGCCGCTCGAGCGCCTCGTGCGCTCCCTGCACGCCGTCGTTGGCGGTCGCCACGTCGTATCCGAGCGTGCGCAGCCGCACCGCGAGCGCTTCACGAGGGCCCTCTTCGGGGTCGATCAGGAGAATCCGACGCTTTGCCGACATCCCCTCCTGAATCGGCGTCCTCGAGGAAGACTTGAGTATCCTGGGCCACCGAATGGCCCACGTCGTGACGCACCGCCGCCACCCGGACGCGCTCCGACTCCTGCTCGGGGCCGGCCATGGCAAGTGGGCACACGGTCACGCGCGCCGGAAGCTGTCCTTCATGCCGAACGTGGCCGAGGAGGGAGAGCGCGGCGTGGCATTCGTCTGCGACTCGGCGGGCGCGATCGCGATGATGTCACTCGAGCACCTCGTGGTCCGGTCCGTCGACGGCGTGCCTCCCGCCCGCGCGGTCGAGCGGGGCAGTCGGAGCGCGGTGGTCCTCGACGCCGGCGGCCGGTCGACGCTGTTCCTCGGCGCCGCGCTCGCGTCCTGGGACAGCGCGACGAGCCGAGGCACGTCGGCGAAGCTCGCCGAGCTCCGGGACGGCGACGCCCGGTGGCGAGAGGCCGATCGCGCCATCGTCCGGTCCCTCGGCGGGGCGTCGCCTCGGCGCGCGCTCGAGCCGGGGGAGCACGGCATCTCGTCGCGCGTCGTCCTCCGCACCCGCGGCGGCGCTCGGCACGCCGTGCTCGACCTCGGTCTGGACGTGAGCGAGCGAGCGCCAGACCGCGCCCTGCTACGACCGAAGCCCACCCGTCAGGTCCATCAGGGCGCCTTCGTGTGTGGCACCGACGGACGCGCGCGGTGGGTGCCGCTCGACGGCGCGGTCATCGAGAGCGTCGGCGGCCGGCCGCTTCAGGACGCGCTCGAGCGCGACGACGCCTGCGGGCTCACGCGCCTGACGGATCCGCAGGGCGGCGGACACTGCTTCCTGCTCGGCACCGTCTACGCCGAGTCCGCCTGGGCGAGCGCTGGCCCCGAGATCTTCGGCGATCGTCACGTGTGGTCCGACGCCAGCTCGGTCGTCGCGGTCGGCGTCTGCAACGAGCGCGGACAGGTGCGCTTCTTCCCCGCCGACGCGCTCCGCGTGACTCGAATCGACGGAGGCACGCCGGCCCGCGCGCTCACGGAGGCGAAGACCTCGGCCTACCGATAGCGATGCCCTACCGCTCGACGACGACGTTCCGCTGCGGGTCCGCGAGCCGCGACCCCGCCAAGCCCGCGACCGTGTTCGCGTGCGACGCGCGAAGCGCCCTCCTCGTGTACTGCCCGGACCCCGGGATGCGGCGGCTGCCGGTCGACGTGATCCGCGAGGCGCTGGCGGGCGTCGCCCCCCACCCCCCGCCCCAGGGCCCGCGACAGCTCGCCGCCATCGACGCCGCTCTTCGAGGCCTGGTCGACGAGGTCGGGGACACCTTCGGCTTCGGCGGCGACGCGCTCTCGCTCGAGCTCGTCGGAGACGGACTCGTCTACTGCGCCTCGGGCAACGCGCGGCTCCATCGGCTGCGAGGAGGGCGCGTGAACACGCTCTTCGGGGGAGACACGGCCGCGCGCCAGGCGCTCGAGGCGGGCGCCGACCCGCTCTCCCTCTCGCCGCAACACGAGGTGTTCGTGGTCAGCTCGCTCGGTGCACGCTGCGCCGGCCCGGCGTGGCGTGGCCCCACGCCCCTCGACGTGGAGCCCGGCGACCGCCTCCTCGTGACGACGTTCCCGACCATGGCGGGGCTGACGACCGACGATCTCGAGCGCGCCCTCGCGGCGCCGGACCCGGAACGCGCCGCGCGGGCCGTGCTCGCGCGATCAGCGCGAGCGGCGCGCTCCGAGCAGCGCTCCGGCTGGTTTGCCCAAGCGCTCGTGGTCGATCTCGCCGCCGCGTGACACTGAACACTCGCGCAGGTAGATCGGGGGCTCGTGTACGTCGAGCTCCACGCGCGAAGCGCCTTCTCGCTCCTGGACGGGGCGTCGCTGCCCGAGACCCTCGCGCGGCGCGCGGCGAACCTCGGGATGACGAGCCTGGCCCTGACGGACCGGGACGATCTCGGCGGCGCGGTGCGGTTCATGGAGGGCTGCGCGGAGCACGGGGTGCGGCCCATCTTCGGCGCGGAGCTGTCGCTGGACGTGGGCGGCACGGTGGTGCTCCTCTGCGAGTCGGCGGAGGGCTGGGCGAGCCTGAGCCAGCTCATCACGAAGGCGCGCATGGAGCGGCCGCGCGGGCGGCCCGGGGTGAGCCTCGACGCGCTGGCCGGGCAGGCGCGCGGGCTGGTGTGCCTGAGCGGCGGCCGAGACGGCGCGCTGGAGCTCGCTTCGGATCCGGAGGCGCTGGCGGGCGGGCTGGCCGAGATCTTCCGCGGGGGTTTCTACGTGGAGGTCGGCGACCACGCGCTGACCGAGGACGTGCTCCGCGCCCGCGAGCGCCTCGACCTCGCGCGCCGGCTGAGCGTGCCGTGGGTGGTCGCGGGGGACGTGCGCCACGCGACCTCGGCCGACAAGATCGTGCACGACACCTTGCGATGCCTCGGACTGAAGACGACGCTCGCCGAGGCGGGCGACGCGCTCTTCCCCAACGACGCGCGCCGCCTCCGCTCGCCCGAGGAGATGGGGCGGGCGTTTCGCGACGCGCCGGAGGGGATCTGGCGCACTCTGGAGATCGCCGACCGCTGCCGCTTCGATCTCCGGTCGCTGCGCCCGTCCCTGCCGCGCTTCGACGTGCCGGACGCGGACGCGCGGCTCGACGAGCTCGTGCGGGAGGGCGCGCGACGCCGCTACGGCGACTCGTTCACCGACAGACACCAGGCGCAGCTCCGCCACGAGCTCGACGTGATCCGCCGCCTCGGGCTCGCCGGCTACTTCCTGATCGTCTGGGACATCGTGCGCTTCGCGCAGCTCGAGGGGGTGCTCGCCCAGGGGCGCGGCAGCGCCGCCAACAGCGCCGTCTGTTACTGCCTCGGCATCACCGCGGTCGACCCGATCGGCTGCGGGCTGCTCTTCGAGCGCTTCCTCAGCGAGGGGCGCGACGAGCCCCCGGACATCGACCTGGATCTCGCGCACCAGGACCGCGAGCGGGTCCTGCAGTACGTGTACGAGCGCTACGGCCGCGAGCACGCCGCGATGGTCTGCACGGTGGTGACCTGGCGCGCGCGGAGCGCGGTGCGCGACGCGGCGCGGGTGCTCGGGCTGCCGGCCGAGGTGGGCGATCGGCTCGCGAGGGAGGTCGGCCCCTCCGTGCCCACCGACGGCCCCGCGTTCGGCGCGGACACCGCCGCCCGGGAGCTCTCCCACGGAGGCCTCCAGCGCGCGGGCGTCGACCCCGGCTCGGGCACGGCGCGCGCGCTCGTGCGCATCGTGCGCGGGCTCAGCGGGCTGCCGCGCCACCGCGGGATCCACGTCGGGGGCTTCGTGCTCACCGGCGAGCCGCTCTCGCGCGTCGTGCCGATCGAGCCGGCGAGCATGGCCGAGCGCACGGTGATCCAGTGGGACAAGGACGATCTCGGCCCGCTCGGGCTCGTGAAGATCGATCTGCTCGGGCTCGGCATGCTCACCCTGCTCGCGGACGCGCTCCGGCTCTGCGAGCGCCACCGCGGCGAGACGATCGATCTCGGGCGGCTGCCCCCCGACGACCCGGAGACGTACGCGATGATCCGGCGCGCCGACACCGTGGGGGTCTTCCAGATCGAGTCGCGCGCGCAGATGAACACCCTGCCCCGCACGCGCCCCGAGCGCTTCTACGACCTCGTGGTGCAGGTCGCGCTGATCCGCCCGGGGCCGATCCAGGGCGAGATGGTCCACCCCTACATGCGCCGCCGGCGCGGCGAGGAGCCGGTCAGCTACCTGCACCCCTCGCTCGAGCCGGTGCTGGAGCGCACGCTCGGCGTCCCGCTGTTCCAGGAGCAGGGAATGAAAGTGGCGGTCACGGCGGCGGGGTTCTCGGCCGCGCAGGCGGACGAGCTGCGGCGCGCGATGAGCAGCAAGCGCTCTCACGCCCGCATGGCGCGGCTGTCTCTGCAGCTCGTCGAGGGCATGCGCGAGCGCGGCATCGACGGCGAGGTGGCGACCCGCATCGTCAAGCAGCTCACCGCCTTCGCGAGCTACGGCTTCCCGGAGAGCCACGCCGCGTCGTTCGCGCTCCTCGTCTACGCGTCGGCGTGGATGAAGACGCACCGCGCCCCGGAGCTCTACGCGGCCATCCTCAACGCGCAGCCCATGGGCTTCTACCCGGTGGGCACGCTGGTCGCGGACGCGAAGCGCCGCGGGGTCGAGGTGCGCGGGCCGCACGCCCTGAGGAGCGACTGGGCCTGCACGCTCGAGCCGGCGTCGGGGGGGCCGCACCCGTCCGCGGTGCGCGTGGGGCTGTCCCTCGTGCACGGGATCGGCGACGCGTCGGAGGAGGCGCTGGCCGCGGCGCGGGAGGCGGCGCGGGAGGCGGAGGGCCTCGCGGCGCTCGAGGCGTACGTCGAGGCGTCGGGGCTCTCGGCCCGCGCCCTGAAGTCCCTCGCGCGGAGCGGCGCCTTCGACGACTTCTGCGGCGACCGCCGGACGGCGCTGTGGGAGGTGCTGCGGCTGAGCCGACGCCGCGCGGGCCCGCTCGACCGCCCGGCGCCGCCCGGGCCGCGGCCCGCGCTGCCCCCGCTGACGGAGGGCGAGGTCGTGATCGACGAGTACGCGAGCTTCGGCGCGAGCACGGGCCGGCACCCGATGGAGCTGCTGCGCCCTCGCCTCGCGCCCCTCGGCGTGGTGCCGGCCGGCGCGCTGCCCGAGCGGCGCCCCGGGCCCGTCCGCGTCGCCGGGCTCGTCAACAGCCGCCAGGCGCCGATGACGGCCAAGGGCTTCGTCTTCGTCTCGCTCGAGGACGAGAGCGGCATGATCAACTGCGTGGTCAGCCCGCAGCTCGCGGCGCAGCAGCGCCGCGTCCTGACCCAGTGCCCGGTGCTGATGGTCGAGGGTGAGCTCCAGCGTCACCAGGGCGCGATCAACATCAAAGCCCACCGCCTCGTCCCGGTGCGCGACGTCCCGGGCGCCGCGTCGACGAAGAGCCACGACTTCCATTGAAGGCTGGGTCGGCCTCGTCGATCAGCCCAGGTAGATCTTGTCGGCCAGGACCTTCGCGTCCTTCTTCGCGCGCAGGCGTAGGCGCGACGCGACGGCGCGGAGCGTCTTCTCGGCCACGAGCTTGATCTGCCCCGCGCGGGTCTGCGAGACGCCCTCGGCGTCCCGGTAGACGTCCTTCGACTTCTCCACGATGCGGCGCGCCCGCGTCTCGAGCGAGCCCACGCGCTGCCGCAGCGTCTGCGCGTCGATGCGGACGACGGGACCCCGGATCTCGACGCCCTGCTTGCCCTCGATGAGGACCCGCCCTTCGGTCGCCTTCAGGTGGAGATCCCCCCGCGGCACGAGCAGCGCGATCGTCCCGTCCTCCTCGACCTCGAGCAGGAGCCGCCCGTCGGGCGCGCGCACGCGCAGGCGCTGCTGATCCTCCAGCGCGGCCGTCACCCCCGAGGGGGAGCAGAGCTCCGGCGAGCGCGGATCGGAGTCCATCGCGTGAGGCTAGAGCAGAGATCCGACCGGTGGAAGGGGAGATGGCGCCGGACCGGCGCTTCAGGGCAAGGCGCGACGACGAGTCGATGCACCGCATCGGCGAAGAGGAGCAACGCCGCCCTGGAGCGTCGAGACGAGCCAGGTCCCCTTCTACCGGGATGGATCTCGCGCTAGCACCGTCGGCGGTTGTCAGGCGATGCGCGAATCCTTACGCTCGCCTGGCGTTCGGGGGAGCACTACGCATGACGGATCCGGCAGTTCTGAATCGAGTTCACATCCACTGCGAGGGGCTCGACACGCCACTCCGAGTTCTTCGCATGCGCGGGCGCGAGACCCTCTCTCAGCCCTTCGAGTTCGTCGTCGAGGTCGAGACCGAGGACGACATCCCGCTCATCTTCGACGACCTCGACGCGATGATGGGCGCGCCGACCACGCTCTCGTTCGGCCCGGACGCCGAGTACCCGATCCACGGCGTCGTGCGCGAAGCGACCGTCCTGCCCATCCGGGGACATGGCAGCAACGCCTACCGCCTCCGGCTCGTGCCGCGCCTCTACGACACGCGGCTCACGCGCGGCTCGTGGATCTATCTCGACCAGAAGCCGGCGGAGATCATCGAGGCGGCCCTCGCGCACTGCGGCGACGCCGCGCTCCAGCCGGGCGACGACTACGAGCTGACCCTGGAGGGCTCGTACAACCCGCGCGAGTACGTCGTGCAGTACGAGGAGAGCGTCTTCTCCTTCATCTCGCGCCAGGCCGAGCACTGGGGCCTGTTCTACTTCTTCGACCACGTCGGTGACCGGGACAAGCTGGTCTTCGGAGACACCAACGCCGCCTTCCCGCAGCTCGAGGGCTTCGAGGAGATCGCGTTCGACACCCGCGCCGGCCGCTCCGGGGAGGAGACGGTCCGCGAGATCGGGATGATCCAGCGCATGGTCGAGAAGGACATCTCGCTGCGCGAGTACAACTACCGCATCCCCTCGGTGACCCTCGTCACCGAGGCGCAGGAGATCGACCCGACGGGCATCGGCTCGGTGCACGTCACCGGGGATCACTTCTGGACGCCCGACGAGGGCACGATGATGGCGCGGCTCCGCGCCGAAGAGCTGGCCTCGCACCGGCGCCGCATGCGCGCCATCACCACGGTCCGCGGGCTGCGCGCGGGGCACCGCTTCGCCCTGACGGGCGCGGCGCCCGAGGGGCACGGCCTCGCCCGCGAATACGTGGTGGTGTCGGCGACGCACTCCACGTCGTCCCCCGATCACGGCGCGGGCCCCGGCGCGAGCGACGCGGGGCTGCAGTACTGGAACGAGGTCGAGCTGCTCCCGGTCGAGCTGGCCTTCCGCCCTCCCCTCATCACGCCGAAGCCCCGCATCCACGGCGTGATGCACGCGAGGATCGACGCGGAGGCGCCGGACGACACCAACGTGCCCGTGGACGAGTGGGGTCGCTACAAGGTGATCATGCCCTTCGACGTCGCCGGCGCGGCCGGCGGCCGCTCGAGCTGCTGGATCCGCCCCGCGTATCCGTCGGGCGGCGGAGGCTGGGGCTTCGCGCTCGGCCACCACGTGGAGACCGAGGTGGTCATCTTCCACATCGACGGCGACCCGGATCGACCGGTCATCGCGGGCGCCGCGCCGAACTTCGAGCAGCCCTCGACGGTGCGCACGGAGAACGCGCAACAGGGAGTCATCGCCTCGCGCCACGGCATCGCGATTACGCTGTCGGACTCTTGATGGAGGCGCTCCCGGCCCATCCGACCGCTCCGCGCGACGCGCAGCCCGAGCCCGCCGCCCCCCTGGCGGAGGACCGGCTGCTCGACGACGTGAGCTGGTGGATGGCGCACGTGCGGGAGGAGCCGTGCCCCCGCGACCGACTCTGGCTCGACCTGCGCTGCGGCGCGTGTGAGCGCAGCGGGACCGCCGTGTTGCGACTGACCGCGCCCTGGACGACGGGAGCGCCAGCGTGGATCAGCGCCAGCTGGGAGCTCGAGGCCCGGCTGCGTGAGGCGGCGCGCGCCCGCCCGAGCTTCCTCGACGCCGACGCCTGGAGGGACGCCCACGCCTGCGCGTGCGGCGCGCCCGAGCATCACCGCCGCGTCACCGGGGTGGCCCTGCTCCGGGCGATGCCTGGCTCCGGCGCGGGGCTCGTGGCCGCCGTCCCGGCCGACGCCGGCGCGCTCCGGCGCTGGCGCGTCCCGATCGGCGGCGCCGCGCAGCCGCTGAGCGAGACCGACGCGATCGACGACGTGTTCGGCACCCCGCTGTCCCAGCACGATGGCTGGGCGCCGCTGCTCGAGCGTCTGCCCGCGCCGCCCGACCTCTTGTCCGAACACGTGATCGGGGTCGAGAGCGAGCCCGGCGTGTGGCTCCTGATCGGCCCGAGCCGAGAGGCGCTCCGTTGGGCGCTCGCGCAGCGGCTCGGCGACGCCCCGCACCTCGCGGTCGACGTCGCGCCGGAGGGGCTCGACTGGCCGGCGCGCCTCGAGCCGCTCGCCGACGCGGCGGGGCGGGGCGCGGGCGTGGTCGCGGTGGAGCGCGACGCGGCGTTCCGGCAGGTCCGCGCCTTCGCGCGCGGCCAGCTGCACATGGACGCGCGCATGGGTGAGGACGCCACCGACGGCCACGTCATCACGCTGAGCGACGACGCGACGAGCTGCATCGCACATCTCGAGGAGATCGCGCTGAGGGTGGCCAAGCGCGGCGCGCCCCTCGCGTGGGCGGTGGCCGGGGTCCTCTCGGAAGCCGCCGAAGCGTCCGCCGCGCGGCTCGGGGTCTTGAAGCGCCTGGTCGACCAGGTGCCCGGCGCCTCCTTCGAGCTGGAGCGCGGGCGGGTGCACGCGCGCCGCCCGGACGGCACGCCCGGCCGCGTCCTCGAGCTCGCCTCGCTCCCGCGAGACGTCGACGCCGTCGACGAGGCGGAGCTGGCGCGACACGCCGCCTTCCTCTTCGACCTCGCGCCCGCCTGGGCCGACCCGACGCGCGTGTGCCCCTGCGGCGCCGCCTCCACGGTGGAGCGCCGCGTGGTTCCCTGGCCCTGGACCGGCGAGGCCGACAGCAAGCCGATGCTCGTCGAGCGGCTCGAGCCGGAGGGCGCCGACAGCCCTGGCGTCGCGGTCGTCGTCGCGCTCTGCTGCGATCGCCACGTGCGCGTGCCCGCCGCGGTCGAGCTCGAGCGCATGGGGCTGGCCGCGGGGGGCGAGGCGCTCGAGCGCCGGCTCGCCGAGGACGCGCCGCGGCGCGCCCAGCGGGTTCGCGCCTGGGTGCACGAGGCGCCCGACGGCGGCGTGGTGATCCTGGCGGAGGCGCCGATGATCGCGGCCTACGCCCTCGAGGACGCGCGACTCGCGGCCCTGCACCACGCGGTGGGCGCGCCCTTCGGCGCGCTCGGCGAGGTCTTCGCCTGGGCCGCCGGGCCCGACGTGCTGGTGATGGGCCCTCACGCCGCCTGCGCCGACGCGCTCGGCGCGCGCGGTCATCTCGAGCGCGCGGTGCCCTTCATGCTGCAGCGGGTCGCGCGCCTGGACGTGCCCCCCGCGGGGACGATTCACCTCGCGCCGCGAGGGAGGAGCTGAGCGATGTTTCCCGGTTCGACCAAGGCAGGTGGCATGTGCGCGGCGGGCGGCGGCGCCCCGATCGACGTCTGCAAGATCCCCGCGCCGCCCGCGCCCTTCGCGCCCGCGCCCTTCCCCAACCTCGTGCAGTGCCCCTCGGCGGGGAGCCCCGCGAGCAAGGTCAAGTTCTGCAACTCGCCTGGACTGACGAAGAGCTCGAGCTTCTCGCGGAGCCAGGGCGACGAGGCGGGCACGCTCAAGGGCCTCGTGAGCCCGTTCAACATGGGCAAGGTCGAGTACAAGATGGCCTCGTCCGCGGTGAAGCTCCAGGGCAAGCCCGCGGTCACCGTGACGAAGATGACGAGCCACAACGGCGCGAGTCCCAACGCGCCGCCCGGGCTCCAGGTCGCGCCGAGTCAGACGAGCGTGATCATCATGATGTGAGGAGATGACGATGGGTGGACAGTGTTTCAGCATCAAGGTGCCCAACACCGACGTGACGATCCAAGGCGGGTCGGGCGCGGTCGAGGGCATCTCCCTCACGACGGCGCAGAACGTCTTCTCGTTCTCGGCCGTGGACACCTTCATCGAGTCGGGCTCGGACATGAAGCTCGCCTCGACCGGCCTCCTCGGCGCGGCCGGGAGCACGGGCGTGGTCGTCGGGACACCCGCGTCCATCCAGGCCTCGGCCGGAGGCGCGGTGCAGATCTATGCCGGCGCGGGCATCACGCCCGACATCGGCGGCCCGGGCGGACCGGGTGAGGCCTTCGGGCCGTCCGCGCCCGCGCAGGTCAACGCCGGGCAGAAGGCGGACGCGCTCAACCGCTTCAACGACGGGCTCAAGGCGGTCGGCGATCTCGCGAGCGCGGGCCTCGACATGCACGACGCGATGGAGGCGGGGGGCGCCGAGGGCGCGCTCGGCGCGGCCAAGGGCGCGTTCGGTGTGCTCAAGGGCAGCTGGGACCTCGCGAACGCCGCGTCGCCCGCGTCGGGCAGCGGCGCCGACGGCGTGAACACCGCGATGACGGTCGGCGAGACGACCCTCAGCGCCGTGGAGACCGGCATGAAGTTCGCCAGCGGCGACACGACGGGGGGCGTCGTGGGCCTCGCGGGCCTCGCGGCCAAGGCGGCCGGCTTCGCGGGCGGGGGCGCGCCGATGAGCGGCGAAGAGATCGAGGCGGCGACGGCGGCGCAGCAGGCCATCGCGGACGCGGCGGCCCAGGGCGGGCACATGTCGGGCCCGGTCGACGGGCCGCGCATTCACGAGGTCGCGCCCGCGAACATCGACCGCGAGTGCGGCGCCGATATGACGGCGAAGGTGGCGGGCAACAAGACGACCGCGGTCGACGGCAAGATCGAGTACACGTCCGGCGCCTCCATCAGCATGAAGGCGTTCAGCAAGGTCGAGACCTCGTCGCTCAACTTCGAGGCGTACGCCAACGTCGGCGCCACGATGAAGGGCCTCGCGAGCGCGAAGGTGGAGTCGCTCGGCCAGGCCATCATGGAGGGCAAGGCCAAGTTCAAGGTCTCGACGATGGCCAAGGGCGGCATCGAGGCGTCGACGCTCACCATCGAGGGCAAGGGCTCGACCACGCTCGACTCGCCGAGCCACACCATCAAGGGTGGCAAGCTCGAGATCCAGAGCGAGACGAAGATCACGAAGAAGACGACGGTCGAGGGCATCACCACGCTCAAGAACAAGCTCTTCGTCGAGAAGAAGACCCACATCAAGAACGCCCTGAAGGTCGACAAGAAGATCCAGGCGGGCGGCAACATCACCACCCAGGCCAAGTTCAAGAACAAGAACTTCAGCGCCTGAGCGCGCGGCGGACGCCCTCCAGGCCCGAGCTTCATGCGGGTATACAAAGACACGCCCTTCGAGTTCTCGCTCATGCCGTGGGAGCTCGACCCTCCCCGGGTGTCGCTCATGCTCGTCGTCAAGGCGACGTTCGATCTCGTGGACGGCGCGCCCTGCACCATCGCCGAGGAGCAGGTTCCCTGCCTGGGCGAGGTGCCGTGGGACGACGGCGACCCGCCTTCGCTGCGCACGGAGACGGACTACGCGGTCTTCAAGCCGCGCGGAGAGTGGTACCTGCATGGCCACGCGTACGCGCCCGGCGGACGCCCCGCCACCGTCGTCCCCATCGAGGCCGCGGTCGGGAAGCTCGAGAAGCGGCTCGCGGTGTGGGGCGATCGCGCGTGGCAGCGCGGCTTGCTCGGCGCCGCGCCGTCCGAGCCGACGCCCTTCGTGAGCATGCCGCTCCGGTGGGAGCGGAGCTTCGGCGGCCCGCGCGTCGCGGCGAACCCGGTGGGGCGCGGCGTCGCGCGGCAGGGCGCGGACGGCCCCATCCCCCTGCCGAACATCGTCGACCCACGCCACCCCGTGGTGTCTCGCGACGACCACCCGCCGCCCGCCGGCGCCTTCGCCATCCCCTCCACCTGGGCCGCCCGCACGCGGCTCACGGGCACCTATGACGAGGCGTGGAAGCGGACCCGCTGGCCCTTCTTCCCGACCGACTTCCAGCTCGGCTTCTTTCAGGCCGCGCCCGCCGATCAGCGCCTCGCGGACGGCCGCTACTGGGTGGGTGACGAGCCGATCCAGCTCGTCGGGCTGCACCCCGAGCGCGGTCAGCTCGAGACGCGCCTGCCGGGGCTCCGCGCCCGCGCGTTCCTGGAGCGCGTCGAGCGCGCCCCCGGATCCCCCGCGCCGCATCTGCTTGAGCGGGCGGAGCTGGAGGCGGCGGGACCGCCCCGGCTGACCGAAATCGAGCTCCGGCTCGACACCGTCGTCATCGACACGGACGCCGCGCAAGCGCAGTGCAGCTGGCGCGGGCTCATCGAGGTCTCGAACGCGGCCCTGGACGACGTCGAGCGGCTCTACTTCGTGCACGAGCCGATCGGCGCCTCGCACGACGTCGAGCACCACGCGCGCGGGCTCTTCCGCAAGGTCGTCGAGGAGGCGATGGAGTTCGAGGGGCCCGACGAGGACGACGAAGACGAAGTGGCCGCGCTCGAAGGCCCGGCGACCGTCCCTGCGCCGGCGTTGCCCGGAGCCGACACGCCGGACGCCGACGGCGACATGTCGCGTCACCTCGCCGACTTCCGCACCAACCTCCCCATCGCGCTCAGCGTGTTCGCCGAGCCGAGCGGCACGCCCACCCGGGAGGAGCTGCGCGAGCGGCTCGAGGCGCACGAGGTCGACCCCGACGAGATCCTGCCGCCGCTCGAGATCGAGGAGCCGCCGCCCGAGCTGGTGGAGCCACCGAGCCTGCTCCGGCTCGCCGCGATCGTGCGCCGCAAGCTCGGCAAGCCCTTCACCGACCTCGACCTCACGGGCGCGCCGTATCGGAAGCTCGACCTGAGCGGCGTGGACTTCAGCGGATCCCGTCTCACCGACGCGGATCTCTCGGGCTGCGTGCTCACCGGCTGCGTGTTCGACGGCGCCACCCTCGACCGTGCGCGCTTCACCAAGACCGAGGCGAGCCGCGCCTCGTTCCGCGGCGCCGATCTGACGGAGCTCCAGGCCGGGAACGCGCGCTTCGCCGAGAGCGTCTTCGACGGCGCCGTGGGGAGCGACGCGCTCTTCGACCGCGCGAGCTTTCACCGCGCCTCGATGGTCGACGTGGAGCTCGAAGGCGCCTCCATGAAGGCGTGCGACCTGCGGGAGGCCAAGCTCGACGGCGCAGACTTCACGGGCGCCGACCTCGAGGGGGCCGGCTTCGTCTCCAGCTCGCTGGTCGACGCGAGCCTCGAGGGCGCCAGGGCGGTCCGCGCCGTCTTCGATCGATGCGTGCTGATCGACCTGCGCGCGTCGGACGGCGCGGACTTCACCCAGGCGCGCTTCCTCCTCGCCAACGCGGCGCGGGCCCAGTTCCAGGGCGCGATCCTCGTCGAAGCCAACTTCTCCGGAGCCAACCTGGAGGAGGCGGATCTCTCCGACGCGATGGCCGGGCGCGCGAACTTCATGCGCGCCAACGCGCCGAACGCGAAGCTCGATCGGACCGACCTGCGTGAGGCGGTGCTCATCTCGGCCAACCTGTTCGAGGCCAGCTTTCAGGAAGCCAAGCTGTCGAACGCCGACGCGCGCGGGGCACACCTCTTCAGCGCGGGGCTCTTCCGCGCCGAGACCCACGGGACGCTCTTCGAGGGCGCGGATCTCCGGCGCACGCTCCTGGAGCCCGGCGCGTGAGGGTCGTCGAGGACATCGAGTCGCTGCGCACGCTGATGGAGGGCGGCACCCAGATCGCGGACGCGCGCGTGGTGGGCCTCGACCTCTCGGGGGTGAGCTTCATCGACCTGGGCCTCTCCGGGGTCGTGTTCGAGCGCTGCCGGTTCGACGACGGCGGGTTCGTGCGGAGCAGCCTGACCGCAGTCTCCTTCGAGAGCTGCCAGCTGTCGAAGACGGGGTTCATCGAGTGCTCGCTGAGCACGGTCGTGTTCCGCGGCGGCGAGGCGGGACCGGCGGTGCTCGACGACTCCGCGTTCGTCGGAGGCGTGGCGAGCGAGGTCGCGTTCGTCGACGCGAGCCTCGGGCGGGTCGCGTTCAGCGCGTGCGCCTGGCGGTACGTCATCTTCCAGCGCGCCCTGGTCGAGGACTGCCGGCTGCTCGACGACAGCTGGCAGGGCGTCCGGATCATGGAGTCGTCGCTCTCCAAGACGCAGCTCTTGGACTGCTCGATCGCCGAGGCCGACGTGAGCGGCTCGAGCCTGGACGATCTGCTCGCCGCGCGCTGTCAGCTCGACGGCTGGGACGTCTCGGGCGCGACGCTGATGGGCGCGCGGCTCGTCGCGTGCAGCCTGCGCGGGGTGGACTTCTCGCGCGCGACCCACCCGCCGAGCGTTCTCTACCGCTCCGATCTGTCGCGCGCGCGCTTCGACGGGATGAGCCTCGAGTCGATCGAGCTGAAGGAGACGACGCTCGACGACGCGAGCTTCGTCGGCGCGCAGCTCTCCAAGGCCGACCTCCGCGGCGCGAGCGGCGAGCGGGTCGACTTCTCACGCGCCCGACTCGACGGGGCCGATCTGTCGGGGGCCAGCCTGACCGAGGCCCGCTTCGAGTCGGCGCGGTTCCGCGGCGTGACGGCGGAGGACGTCGACCTCAGCCACGCGGTGTTCCGCGACGCGGACCTCCGATCGACCTCGTGGGTGGACGTGCGCTTCAGCGGGGCGGACCTCCGCGAGGCGAGCATCGAGCAGTCGCGCTTCCTCCGCTGCGAGCTCATCGAGACGAACCTCGCCGGGCTCTGCTTCGACGGGCTCGAGCTCCGGGAGTGCGCCTTCGAGAGCTGCTCGCTCGCGGGCAGCAGCTTCCGCGGCGCGCGCCTGCCCGAGTGCTCGTTCGAGACCACCTTCCTGGGCGACGTCGACTTCACCGGGGCCGAGATGGAGAGCGCGGCGTTCATCGAGTGCGCCCTGCCCCGCTGCCTGCTCGCGGGCGCGCGGCTCCAGTTCGCGGAGCTCTCGGGGTGCGCGCTGGCGGAGGCGGATCTCCGCGGCGCCGATCTCACCCGCGCCACGCTGGCGGGCGAGGACCTGACGGGGTGTCGCATCGACGCCGCGACGATCTTCGAGGAGGCGGTGCTCGAGGGGGCGAACGCGGACGGCCTCGACTTCTCGCGCTGCCGCATGACGCAGGTGGATCTCAGCTCGGCCAGCCTGCGGGGCGCGCGCTTCGATCGCGCGGCGCTGGAGCGCGCGCTCTTCCGCGAGTCGAACCTCGACGGGGCCTTCCTCCTCGAGGCGCGCGCGTCCTACGCGGACTTCACCAAGGCTCGCCTGCAGGGCGCGGATCTCCGGGGCGCGGATCTGCGCACCGCGCTCTTCGACGAGGCGGCGGCGGACGGCGCGCAGCTCGTGCTCGCCGACCTGACTCACGCGTCCTTCGCCGGCGGCTCCTTCCGCAAGTCCGATTTCTCTCACGCGAAGCTTCGCTACGCGGACTTCAGCCACGCGGCGCTGGATCTCTCGCGCTTCCGCGACGCGGACGCCACGCAGGCCCGGCTGCATCGCACGTCCGAGACGGAGACCGACTGGGCGGGGGCGGACCTGACGCTCGTCGAGCGCACCGACATGGACGGCGCGCGCGCAGAGGACTGGAAGCCGCCCGCGCTCTGAGCCTCAGGCGGCCAGGCGCTGGGCGAGGCGCTGCTGGAAGAAGCGCGCCTGCTCGTGCGCGCGCAGCCCGCGCAGCAGATCCACCTCGCGTCCATCGTGGAGCTGCGCGACCACGCGGTAGAGGTAGTACACGCCCGAGCTCTCGCCCGACACGCGCCGCTGCTTGCGGACCTCGATGGCGCGCACGCTCCCCAGCGACAGCGCGGCCACGGGCGCTCCGAACGCGGGGAGCGGCCCATGCTCGACCTTCAGCTGCCCGCCCGCCACCGAGAGGCGCGTCGTGTTGAGGAGGCCGAGGGCCCCATACCCGAGCATCGCGGCCGCGATGAAGAGGAAGACCACCGGCAGGAGCATGAGGACGAGATCGCCGCGGGCGACCCCGACCGCGAAGACGACCAGCGTGATCACGAGGAGCAGCAGCGCGAGCCCCATCGCGATCTTGTGGCCCGCGTGCAGCCACCTGCGCGTCAGCACCAGCGGCGGCGCGGCGCCGGCCTCCCGGTAGGCGCTCGGATCGGCGGCGCCCTCGCTCACCTCCACGCCGTCCGGCACCCTGCCTGCTGAGACGATCGGCCGCTCCGCGGGCGCCTTCGACGGGGCTCTCACCTCGAAGACCGCCTGACAGCTCCTGCACTTGGCGACCATGCGCTCGAGGTTCACGTCCTCGGCCGGCACCGCCGCGCCACAACTCTCACAGCTCACCCTCACGCGGCCAGCCTCGGCCAACCGGGCGTCCACCGCAACCGGGCGCCGAATGGTTGACGCGGACGCGGTGGGTTCATAGACAGTCGTGTGGCCAAAGCTAGACGCGCCAGCGAGCGCCTCCGCGCGCGGCGGGCGCTCTTCGGAGCCGCCCCGGCGGGTTGGCTGACCCTCCTCGTCGCGGGCTTCGTGCTCGTCGGCGGCTCGACCCTCGCCGCCCTGCAGGTGGAGCTGCCCAAGCCCTGGCTCGCGGGCGTCAGCGCGGCGAGCGCGCTCGTCTACCTCGCGCTCGCGGTCTTCGTGATCTACCCCGCCTGGATCGCCCTCGAAGAGCGTCGGCTCGCGCGCCTGCCGTTCCGGTTCGGCGTGTCGAAGTACCTCAAGGCCCTCGGCAAGGAGCGGCGCGAGACCCGGGTGAAGATGGTGGCCACCTTCGCGCACACCCCGGACGCGGAGGCCAAGGCAGAGATCCTCGGTCGCGTCGCCGGCGGCGAGGGCGACGCGAAGCTCTCGGGCCGGGAGCTGACGGTGCGCGCGACGCTCGAGACGTACGTGGGCGCGCGCTCGAGCGACAGCGACACCGACCGCTACCGGAACCACGCCGTGCACGCGCTCGTGCGGCGGGCGCTCGGTCAGCTCTCCTCCCTGCACGGCCAGCACCCCGTCGAGGGTGTGGCCGTCACCCTCTCCGGCGACTGACCGATCAGAGCTGGGCGGGTCAGAGCTGGTACCCCAGGGCGGGCGTCCAGAGATGGCGTCCCTTGGCGCCGCGCGCCGCGCGCGTACGTCGTCACCCCACACACGAGACAGGGAGGGGAAGACATGACCATCGCGAAGATCGTCGAGCTCTCGGCGGAGTCCAACAAGGGCTTCGACGACGCCATCCGACACGGCATCGACCGCGCCCGGAAGACCCTCGATGGGGTCCGAGGCGCGTGGATCGAGGATCAGAAGGTCGAGATCGGCAACGACGGAGTCCTGACCTATCGAGTCAACATGAAGGTCACGTTCCTGATGAAGGAGTGAGCGCGCCACCGCGACCACGTAGCGCTCAAAGCAAGCTGTGATACTCTGCTCCGCCGCAAGGCGGTATGCAGAGATGACAGGAACACTCTCCACGAACGAGACGGACACGGCGCTGGCCGCGCTCTCGGAGGTGGCGCTCTCGGGGAGCGCGTTCGCGCCGGCCGACATCCGCGCCGCGTACGACGCGGGCCGCTTCGGCGAGGCGCTCGCTCTCGGCGGCGGCCCCGACGCGCTCCGGCGATGGCCCGGCGCCGAGGGGCGCGTCCTCGCCGCGCGGCTCGCCATGCGGCTCGGCGCCCCGCGCCTCTGCCAGGCCCTCTCTTTTCGCGCGCACCGCGACGCGCCCGACGACGACGACGCCGCGTACTACTTCGCCACTCTGCTCTTTCGGCGCCGAGGGGCCTGGCACACGCTGCGCTGGCTTCGGAGGCGTGGCGCGCGCTCGAGCCCGTGGCTCCGGAGCCTGGAGGGTCGGTGCCTCGCCGGGCTCCGTGACTTCGAGCGCGCGGAGCCGCTACTCGAGGAGGCGGCGCGGGCGTTGCCCGACGAGCCGTGGCTGGAGGTGGAGCGCATCACCGGCGTCCTCACGCTGCGCGATCGCCGGGAGGCGGCGCTCGCCGCGGCCGAAGCGCTCGGCCGCCGAGCGCCCGAGCTCCGCCCCGCGCTGCACCAGCGCGCCCAGCTCCTCTCGTCGCTCGGCCGGCTGGAGGAGGCCCACGCTCTGCTCGCCGAGTCCCCCACGGCCGGGCCTAGCTATGAGCTGTTGTCGCATCGCGCCGAGCTGGCGTTCGGGCTGGGTCGATACGCCGACACCGAGGAGGACCTCGTCGCCGCGATGGAGACGGCGGCGCTCCTCGAGCCCGCGGTGCGACGGGCGCTCTGCGCGCGCGCCGCCGAGGCCGCGTACCTGCGCCGCGCACATCGCCGCGCGGCGAAGTGGGCAGCGGAGGCCGGGCGCGAGGTCGGAGGCCCCTTCGCCGAGGCGCTCGCGCGCCTGGAGGACGGAGCGGCCCCGCCGCGCGTGTGCCTGAACGAGGTGCCGCACGTCCGACAACACCACGTGACGTGTGCCCCGGCCAGTCTTTGCAGCGTGGCCGCCTACCACGGCGACCCCCAGGACCAGCGGGCCATCGCCGACGCCATCACCTACGCGGGCACGCCCCTGTGGGCGCAGCGGCGGTGGGCGGAGGAGCGCGGGTATCTGGTGCGCGAGCTCGACGTCACCCTCGAGGCCGCCCGCGCGCTCATCGACGCAGGTCTGCCCTTCGTGCTGTCCACGTTCGGCACGGTCGACGGACACGCGCAGGTCGTCATCGGCTACGACGAGGCGCGACGATCGCTCCTCGTGCGGGATCCGTCGGTCACGGAGCTGGTCGAGCTGCGAGCCGACTTCCTCGAGCAGCAGGCGTGGAGCGGCCCGCACGGAATGGTCTTCGCGCCGGACGCTCACGCGGCGGCGCTCGCGTCCCTGCGCCTCCCCGGCGGAGAGGACCTGGAGGCGCGTCACCGACTGTCTTTCGCCCTGTCGAAGCACGACGTGCCCGCCGCCCGCGAGGCCCTGCGCTCTCTCGAGGCGAGGGCCTCGGATCCGGAGGCGCGCCCCGTTCACCTGTGGAGCGCACGTCTGGAGCTGGCTCGCTACGAGGGGCGACGCGACGACGTGCTCGAGGCCCTCGACGCCCTGCTCGCGCTCCACCCCGACGCGCGCAGCTGGGTGCTGCAGCGCGGGGAGGCGCTCCGGGGCCGGGGGTCGCGCGCCTCGCTGCTCGCCTACTGGCGCGAGCACGTGAACGACGGCGACCCGGCGCTGCTCGAGTCGCTCGCGGAGGAGCTGCGGACCGAGCCGGCGCATCGCGACGAGGCCGCTCGGCTCCTGCGCCGCGCGCTCTGGTTGCGGCCGACGAGCGGCATGGCGCACCACGTCCTGGCCGACCTCGAGGTCGACCGCGCCGGCGACCTCGAGGAGGCGGTCGAACAGTACCGCTTCGCCGCTTGCCTCTCGTTCGCGAACGAGCACTTCGCGGACGCGTATTTCCATCACGCGCGGCTCGTCGGCCGCGAGGCGGAGGCGCTCGCGCTCCTCGAGCGACGCGTCGAGGACGCTCCCGACCACTCGACGGCGCCGGCCCAGACCCTCATCGCCGCGTACGCGGACCGCGGCAACCCGGAGCGGGGAATCGAGCTGGTCCAGCGGCTGGCCGAGCGACGACCGGACGACGCGGAGCTCTGCCTGGTCGCCGCCCACGCCGCCCTCGACGCGGGTGACGAAGAGGCCGCGGCGAGGTGGCTGGCCCGGGCCGAGCGGGGCCCCTCTCCGCTCGGCGCACTGGAAGGCGCTCGGGCGCGCCTCGCGCGCCACCGAGGCGACCTCCCCGCGGCGCTCGAAGCGTCGCTGCGCGTGCTGGAGGTGCTCCCCTTCGACCTCGGGGCGCTGATCCGACACGCGAGCCTCCTCGACGACGCTCGAGGTCCCGAGGCCGCGGTGGCGTTCCTCGATGAGCGTCATCGCCGGACTCCCGACGATCGCGACCTCACCGCGGAGCTGTGCATCCGACTCCGGGGCCACGACGACGCGCGGGCGCGCGAGCTGCTCCGGTCGCAGGTCGAGAGACAACCGCAAGACATGTGGTCCCATCGCGAGCTGTCTCTCGCGCTCGCTCGCGAGGGGCACCTCGACGAAGCCATCCAGCATGCGGAGGCGACGGTCGAGCGCTTCGCCGAGGACGCGAGCGCGCGCTCGATCCTCGGAGGCTTGCTGGAGCAGGCGGGCGAGCACGAGCGCGCGCGGCAGGCGCTCCGCCGGGCGGTCGAGCTGCACATCGACGACGTGCACGCGATCGAGCGGCTCGGTCGCCTGCACGGAGACCCTGAGCGTACTCGCGAGGACGCGCGCTTCGTGCTGGACTTGCTCGAGCGGCGCACCAGCCGCGGGCCTGGCCTGGTCGAGGCCGCCCTCCTCGCGAGGGTCCTCCCCCACGAGGAGCGAACGTCCCGCCTGGGCCGCCTGCTCGAGCGATGTGGCCATCGCCCCGACGCGTGGGAGGCGGTCGCGCGCGCGGAGGTCGACGCCGGGGCGCTGGACGAGGCGCTCGCCCACGTCGACGAGGCGCTCGCCCGCTTCCCGAGCTGGAGCATCCTCAAGGCCTTGCGCGCCGAGGTGCTGCGCACGCTGGGGCGATTCGACGAGGCCGAGGCCGCCTGGCGCGAGGCGCTCGCGTCGGCCCCCGGCTGGTCCCACGCGCGTCTCGGGCTCGCCGCGAGCCTGGAGCGCGCGGGGTCCTTCGACGAAGCGGCCGAGGTCCTCGAGGAGGGCGTACGGCGCGCGCCGAAGGACATCTCGCTCCGGACGGCGCTGGCGCGCATCCTCCATCGGAGAGGAGATGGCGCGGCCGCGTTCGAGCTGCTGCTCGGAGTGCTGAAGGTCGGGCTGGACCGCCACGACGCCTTCTCGGACCTCGACGCGCTCGCGCGAGAGCTGGGACGCGAGCGCGAGCTCGAGGCGGCGCTGCGTGACGAGATTGCCGCCGCGCCGCAGCGCGCGATGCCCTGGCTCCGGCTCGCCCAGCTCGCGTCCCACCGCGACCGCGTCGACGAGCGCCTCGACGCGCTGCGCCGAGCGCTCGAGCTGGACCCACGCTTCTTCGACGCCGCCGACCTCCTGGCCGAGACCCTGGCGTTCGCCGGTCGGCTCGACGAGGCGCTGGCGGCGTGTCCGCCTCGAGGCTGGGTGGGCCCGCAGCCCATCGCCATGCGCGGTCGGCGAGCGTGGGTGCTCGCCCGGCGAGGCGAGCTCGAGGAGGCCATCCGCGCGTCGGAGTCGCTCTTGGCGGAGAGCCCCGCCTACGCCTGGGGCCGGCGCAATCTCTGTGACTGGCTCGACCACCTCGGGCGCAAGCGCGAGTTCCACACGCACGCGGAGGAGCTGGTGGCGCAGGCGCCGACCGTGGGGCTGCACCACGTCTACCTCGCCGACGCGCGGACCGCGATCGGCGACACAGCGGGCGCGCGCGTGGCGTACGCCCGGGCGCTCGAGCTCGACCCGCGCAACTCCTATCCCGCCACGAGGCTGCTCGATCTGCAGCTGGAGGACGCCGACGTGGAGGGGGCGAGAGAGACCCTCGCGAAGGTCGCGCACACGCTCGGTCCGGGCGAAGCCGACGCGTTGACCGTACGCGTCGAGGTCGCCGCGAGCCGCGAGCCGGAGGCGCTCGCGGCCCTCGAGCGCCTGCTCCGGAGTCGAGCCAACCAGCAGACGATGGAGGGCGCGGCCGAGCTGCTCGTGCGGTCTCCGTTCCGGCGGGGCGCGCTCGCCGCGATGGAGGCGGCGCTGCTTCGAGACGACGTCCCCGCGGCGGAGCGTCTGGGCTTCACCTGGGCGAACGTGCGACACCGGGCGGCGCCGAGGGGGGCGATGCGGATCCTGCGCCACCGCGAGCGACTCGGCCCGGCGGGGGTGACGGCGGTCTCGGTCTTCCTCGAGCGCCTGGCCGACGGTCGCTCCACGCTTCGCCTCGCGTGGCTGTGGCTGCGTCATCGACGCTGGCTCCGACGGCACGCCGAGACCTGGGCCTCCTTCGGCTACGCGCTCCGGCGGCTGGGCTGGGCCTCGGCGTGCGCGCGCTGGCTGGCCGACTGGGAGGGTCGCGTGGGCGTCCAGCAGTGGATGCTCCTCCACCTCGTGGTCGCGCTCTGGATGCTCCGGCGCCCGCAGGCCGCGAGGCCGGTGGTCGACGCCGCGCTCGCGCTCCCCTCGGACGGCTCGCTGGACGCGCACCCCGCGTGGCGCGCCTTCGAGGACGCGATCGACGGGGACGCGCGGCGGGTGGAGCCCGAGCTCGAGCTGCTCCAGCTCGGCTCCGCGCAGGTCGAGGGTGGGCTCGTGCCCATGGTCGAGGCGCTGGCGGCCGCGGAGCGGCTCTCCCCCGACGCGACCGCGCGCGAGCTGGCCGACGCGCTGTCGGAGCCGCTCGATGACGCGGCGCGCTGGGTGCACGACTTCCCCGAGCTGAGGGCCCCCTGGGACGCGACCCTGCGTCGCGCCCTGCGCCATCGCTTCTTTCTCGTCCGCTGGTGGCTCCGGGAGGTCGTCCTCCCGCGCCCTCAGTGAACGCGCCGCCTCACGAGCCGCTGGGGCTCAGCGGATGACCTCGAGGTTCAGCCCGCCGGCGTAGGCGTAGCTGACGAACGCGTCGAAGCCGTAGACCACCATGCCCACGTCTTCGGTCGAGCGCAGGGTGTGGTAGCCGTCGTTCTGGTCTCCGTCCTCCACCCGTCCCCGGTTGTCCGGAGGGATGTCGGGGAACGAGAACTGACAGCGGTAGACGACCCAGTCCGGCGGCGGATCTCCGTCGCGCCGTCGGATGCCGTCGGCGGGGGCCACGTCGCAGTCGAACTCGGCGATGGGCCGCTCGTCGAGCAGGATCTCCGCTCCGCGAGGCGCGACCACCGTGACGAAGTCGAATCCGTACAGGCCGGGGGTGAGGAACACGTAGTCGGAGCGGTACTGCTCGACGGGCGGCACCGCGATGATCGCGGGGTCTCCGCCGGGGTACTCGCTCGGGATCCCGACCGCCTCCTGGCTGGCCAGCACCTGCAGGACCGCGACGGCCTGCGAGGAATTGATCTCGATGTCCTGATTGGCGACGAGGATGGCGCTCTGCCCCTGCTCGAGCGCGATGCGATCCTCCGGCGGCGGGAGCGTGGTCGTCACGTCCGTGGTCCCGCTGGCCACCGCGACGATCCGCACGTACTCGGGCTCGTTGAACTCGCCGACGCTGTCCTGGGTCGGGTCGAGGAACGCGCGGTTCAGGGCGCTGCTGCGCGGCGGCATGCGCCCGATGAAGAACCGCGTGCCGAGCGTGTCGTTCGGGAACAGCTGCTCCTCGAGGTGATCCGCGCAGCACTGACGGTTCGCGAGCACGTTGAAGCGCGGCGCGTCCGACGCCTCCGAGCCGCTGAACACGGCCACCGGGCGGTCGGCGTCGACGGTGGTCCCCGTGAAGTCGGCGTTGAAGCCGTCGGTCTCGAGGTTGATCACGTCGAAGGCGCCGATGTCGAACTCCCAGACGGTGCCCTCGATGCCGGGCTCACCTTCGCCACCGACCGGCACCACCTCACGCACCTGCGGCCCGAGGGTCACCGTGACGTGGGTCCCCGCCTGCGAGCCGACGATGGTGAGGAACGCGCGGAGGTCCTCGTCGTCCACGCGGGGGTCGAAGTCTTCGTTGGGGTTGCTGCTGTCGGCGATGGTCTGCGGCCAGCCCACCACGGTGTACGTCTGGCCGATGGCCGACGTGGGGAGCAGCAGCGACGCGTCGTTCGAGAAGACGCCGACGTTGTCGAGCGGGTTGAACTGGTAGGCGATGATCGGGAGGATCGAGGTCACGCGGTAGGCGTTCGAGCTGAGCGCCGAGTGCGTGCCGTCGTTGAGCCCGTCCGTCATCGCCTGGTTGCGGCAGCGGCAGTCGCGGTCGCCGCCCTCCTCGGTCGTCATCGCGCCCGCACACCAGCACGTCTCCGCGCCGCACTCGCTGCTGGCGGTGCACGGGATGAAGCTGCTCGAGCCGTCGACCTCGCGGCGCGGCAGGTTCAGCACCTCGAGGTCGCCGGGGAGCACCGTGACGCGCTCGACCTCGGTGAGCGACGGCTCCTCGCCGACCGGCGCGTCGTTGCGCTCGACGACGACCTCGGTCGGGAAGCCGCCGGGGTTGGACACGACGATCGAGTACTGCTGTCCGCTCGCGTCGAGGCCGCGGTCGATGGCGGCGTTGTCGAGGTCGACTCCGTAGAACTCGCAGCCCTGGTAGGAGCGCTCCTCGATGGCGAGCTCGCAGAGGTTCTTGCAGCGGTTGACGTCGCAGACGAAGCCCTCCTCGAGCTCGCACTCCTCCATCACCTCGTACGCGGTGCCCTCGCCGTTGCAGACGACGACGTCGTTGCCGACACAGAACACGTCGTCGGGGCGGCAGATCGAGCAGCCCAGCGAGGGGATGCACGTGTTCTTTCCGTCGTCGCGCGCCGCGCAGTCGTCACGCACCGTGCTGAGGAACTCGCCGTCACGCGAGCAGCTGAAGTGCACGTTGCCGATGCAGGCGCGCGCGTCGGGCGTCACGCAGACGAAGCCGCCGTCGACGATGGGCGAGATGGAGCCGTCGCCCGCGCCTCCGTCCGCGCCGCCCATACCGGTCGTGCACGCCGTCGCGGCGAGCGCGGCGGCGATCCAAAGCCAAGAAGAACGCAAGAGAGACTCCTATTGGAGAGAGCACGAATGGGGAGCGGACGGCGCTCGAAGCTCAGCGCTGCGCCGAGAAGAAGTCGACCGCCCACGCATCCCAGTAGCGGTCCGAGAGGTACTCGTAGCGGAACTCGTCGAAGTCGAAGCCCGGGATCGAGACCGCGAAGACGCCCCACGTCAGGAAGCCCGACGGGATGTCGGTGATCTCCGGGATGCCCGAGAGATCGGGGATGGGCGCCTCGCGCACGTTGCCGGGGAGGAACATGCGCCACGCGGGGTTTCCGTCCGCGCCGACCATCAACACGATGTGCAGGTCGGGGTCGGGCCCGTCCGCGCTCCAGCGCAGGGTGCGGTCAGCCGGAAGACGCTCACCGAGGCCCGGCGAGGTCGCCTGCGGGATGCCGAGGAAGTTGCCCATCGTCAGCGTGTTGTCGATGGCGGTGACGCCCTCCTCCACGACGATGGTGTACGGCTGGCTGTCGAAGTCGCCCGTGAACCAGCCCGCCTCGACCCGGAATCGGCCGTCGGCGAGGGCGCCCTCGAGGCTCGGCTGCGCGACGAACCGGAAGGCCCGGCCCGCGTCGCGGCGGCGCACCACGTCGACCTCCTCGGCGTTGACGACGCGGTTGATCACGCCCTCTCCGCCGAGATCGATGTTGGCCTGGAGCCGGAAGCGATCCGGACCCCGCGGCGTCTCCATCGGCAGCCCGGTGACCTCCACCTCGAGGTAGTGGTCGAGGGGGATGTTCATCACGATGTCCACGCCGGTGATGGTCTGGCCCGGGCCCGCGAGCACGTTGCGCGCGACGCCCATGACGTACGGGATGAAGCGGCCCGTCGAGGTCTGCTCGAGGCCCGCGAGCGCGTAGACTGCCAGGCCGGCCGGGCGCGCGAAGATCGAGTACGGGTAGCCGGAGCGCCCCTGCGGTGACTCGAGCACGCGCTGCGTGCTGCCGCCCGCCGCCGGGTCGGGGTTGGCCAGCCCGAGCGCGCGCTCGGTGGTGTACACGTACGCTACCTTGACCCAGCCCTCGCGGGGATCGGGCACGTTGAGCCACGGGTTCGGGCCCATCTCGTTCGGTCCGAGGAAGACGAGCTCACCCTCGACGAACGCGCCGTTCCGGCCCCGCCCCGGCGGAGGCGGCTCGCCGCCCATGCCGCACATCGGGTCCATCCACGGCACCAGGAAGACGGTGACGTCGCGCGCGTCGAAGGCCACCACCGAGGTCTTCTCGAAGCAGTGCTTGGCGATGTGCACGGTGGCCGGCGGCAGGATGTCGGGACCCGAGAAGGTGATCTGGCCGAGGCTGTCGGTCAGGCCCTGATGCTCGGTGGCCGTGTCCTCCCCCACGATGGCGAACGCGTCGGGCACCGGCGCGCCGGTCATCGCGTTGACCACGGTGACGTTGATCGCGCCCTCGATCGGGCCGCCGCCGAGCCCGCCGGAGCGGGGGTCGGAGCTGTCGTAGTAGCTGTAGGCGTCCTGGGCGACGGTCTCGGAGCCGTCCTCCGAGTCGGTCACCGTGACGTCGACCGTGCCGGCCGCCATCGGGGGCGTGCGGCAGGTGATCACGGTCGGGGAGACGACGTCGACGTCGTTGCACGCGGTCCGCCCGAAGGTGACCTCGTCGCCCGCCTCGAAGCGCGTGCCGCTCCCGGTGATCGTGACGAAGGTGCCGCCGGCGACCGCGCCGGAGCTCGGCTCGACGAAGATCGCGTCGTAGGTGTAGCCGCCCTCGAGGACCGCCGTCGCGCCCGCGACCTCGATCTCGACGTCGACCGTGCCGACCTCACCCGCCGGCACGACGACCGCGAGGCGGCGCGCGTCGATCAAGCGGTGGTCGGCCGGCTGCACGTCGCGGCCGCCGAAGCGCGCCTGCGAGAGATCGTCGAAGCCGTTGCCGCGCAGGATGACGGTGTTGCCACCGATGAACGGGCCGTGGTCCGGGACGACGCGCTCGAGCGCGAGGTCGGTCTGGCCGATGCCGCCGCCGTCCTCGAACCCCGGGCCGGAGTCCTCCGCCGGGCCCGCGTCCGGGATCCGGATGCGCGCGTCGCCGTCGATGGTCGGGGGATCGCCGCAGCCCGAGAAGGCGAGCGCCAGCCCGAGGAGCAAACCCACTCGGGTCTGGAGTCGAGTCATCCAAGCATGCGACATCGGAGCGATCTCCCTGCGTCCGCGTTCTTCCGCGATCGGTGGTGGTGAGCACGCTCTGCATTGCAGCGCGCGCTGCGCGGCCCCCCGCACGTCTCCGCACGGCCCGAAAGCCGGGGGAGCCACCCGGCCAGTATCGGGGCAGTCCAGTACAAGTCAAGGCAGGGCCCCCTCGCGGTGATGGAAGGAAACTCGCCCAATGACGCCGGCGCGTTACGCTTCGCCGTCCAGGCATGAAGCTCACCCGACTCGTGCTCAGTGATCTCCACCTCGGCGTCGGCAGTCGCCCAGGGGAGCTGAACGTCTTCGAGGACTTCCACTTCGACGACGACTTCGCGGAGCTGCTCGCCCACTACGACCGAGAGGCCGGCGAGGACGGCGAGGTCGAGCTCATCCTGAACGGAGACGTCTTCGACCTGCTCAAGGTGAAGATCGGGGGCATCTGGCCCACCGAGATCACCGACGACATCGCCACCGAGAAGGTGCGCCAGTGCATGGACGGGCACCCCAAGTTCGTCATCGGCCTCAAGCGCTTCCTGGCCAAGGAGCGGCGCCGCCTGGTCTTCCTCCCCGGCAATCACGATCTCGACATGTGGTTTCCCGGCCCGCAGGAGCTGTTCAAGCGGTACGTCGCGCCCGGGGCCGCCGCCGACCGCGTCCACTTCGTCACCTCGAGCGACACCTATTACCTGCCGGAGGGGATCCAGATCCGGCACGGCCACCAGCTCGAGCGCATCCACCGCGTGGACTACGCCAACATGACGAAGAAGCGGCGCGACGGGACGGAGATCCTCGACCTGCCGTGGGGGAGCCTCTGGATCCTCGAGGTGATGAACCCCGCGAAGGCGCTGCGGAGCTACGTCGACCGCATCCAGCCGCTCGGGCGCTTCCTGCTCGCGGCGCTGCTCTTCGACACGCGCTTCGTGGCGCGCTTCATGTATCACACGAGCGCCTACTGGCTCCGGCGCCGGGTGTTCAACCTGGAGGCCTGGCGGGAGCGGCTCCGCTGGCTGCCCAAGGCGCTGCGCGAGGAGATCATCGCGCTCGGGGGCTTCGACGAGGCGGCGGTGCGCGCGCTGAAGAAGATGCGTGGCGTCCAGTACCTCATCGTCGGGCACAGCCACGGGCCCCGCTTCCGGCAGCTCCCGGACGGGAAGATCCTCGTGAACACGGGCACGTGGATGCGCATGATCAACCTCGACATCCGCCACCTCGGGCAGGACAGCGGCCTGACCTACTGCCGCATCGAGTACAGCGAGGACGGTCGCCCCACCGTCAACCTGATGCGGTGGCTCGGCAGCCGGCGGCCATATCAGATCGTCCCCTACGCCGATTGACGGAATGCGCGGCGGCGTCACGCTCGTAGAGGAGTCGAACGCATGAGGGGAGCGGTCTTCGTCATCGGTCTGGCGCTCGCTTCGACGTCGCTCGCTTCGACGGGGCGCGCCGAGCCCCCCGCGGAGGAGGTCTCCGCGCCGGAGGCGGTCGAGCCCGTCGAGTCCTCCGAGGCGCGGGCCGCGCGCCAGGAGGCCGCGCGTCGGGCCGCCGGCGGTCACGAGGGCGTGTGGGCCATCTCGGCGCGGATCGCGCGGGAGGCGGACGAGGCGGCGCGGGCGGTGGCGGTGCCGCTGCCCGAAGTGACCACGTGGTACCGCCCGCCCGGACACTGCGCGGGATGCAGCACGGCGCACGCGCAGGGCGGCGTGACGCTCTCACTCGACGGCGTGGAGCGCGAGAGTCGGCTCGCGTTCGCCCGGGAGCTGAGCCGCCGGCTCGGCCGCCACCACCGCGTGTCGGTGGTGGAGGCGCAGGGGAGGCGCGAGCTCCACACCGCGTTCCGCGGCGGCCGCCCCGACGGTCGGCCCTTCCACCTCGACCGCCGCGTCGAGCGAGACGGGATCGTGGTCCGGCCCGACGTCGCGCTGCCGCCGCCCGCCGCGCTGGTGTTCGGGGACTGAACCGGCTTGAGCCAGAGGCCGTCCCGTGCCAGGGTGCGGTCCCCCGTCGCCCCAACCCCTCGGGCAGCCGTGCCGTTGCGACAGCCTCACTCCACATCCACGGCCCTCACGGGCAGCGCCTCGTTCGCGCCACCGCACGTGGTGACCAACGAGCAGCTCTGCACGGCCTACAACACGTGGGCCCGTAGCGAGAACGCCCGCCGCCAGGGCACCGACGAGCCCGCGCTCGACGAGTCCACGCCCGAGTTCATCGAGCGCGCGTCGGGCATCCTGCGCCGCCACTACTGGGACGCCGAGGGAATCCTCGACCCCAACCGGCTCTGCCCGCGCATCCCGGACCGCGCCGACGACGTGCTGTCGGTCCAGGGCGAGATGGCGGTCCGCGCCGCGCGCGGCGCGCTCGAGTCCGCGGGGCGCGAGGCGGAGGAGATCGACCTCGTCATCGTGGGCTCGTCCGCGCTGCAGCGGCCCTACCCCGCGCTCGCCATCGAGGTGCAGGCGGAGATCGGCGCCCGCGGCCACGCGTTCGACGTGTCGGTCGGCTGCAGCAGCGGCACCTACGGCATCCAGCTCGCGGTCGACGCGATCCGCGGCGGCACCGCGCAGCGCGCGCTCGTGTGCACGCCCGAGCTGCCGAGCGCGTACTGCAACTTCCGCGATCGCGACAGCCACTTCATCCTGGGCGACGCGGCGGCCGCCGTCGTGATCGAGCCCCTCGAGGGCGCGACGAAGGGCTTCGAGATCCTCGCCACCCGCGCGGCGTCGCAGATGAGCAGCGCGGTGCGCAACAACGGCGGCTTCCTGAACCGCGGCGACGAGGACCGCCGGGACGACGCGGACAAGCTCTTCTACCAGCAAGGTCGCCGGGTCTTTCGCGACATCGTGCACCTCGTGCCCACGCTGGTCCGCGCGCAGCTCGACGCGCTCGGCCTCGCGCCCGAAGAGGTCTCTCGCTACTGGCTGCACCAGGCCAACGCCCGCATGAACAGCGCGGTGCTCGAGCGCATCCTCGGCCGCTCCCCCGAGAACGGCGAGGCTCCGTCGGTGCTCTCGGAGTACGCCAACACGGCGGCCGCGGGCTGCCTGGTCGCGCTCGACGCGTACCGCGACGACCTGAAGTCGGGAGACGTCGGCGTGCTCTGCGCGTTCGGCGCCGGCTACACGGTCGGCTCCCAGGTCCTGCGCAAGCTCTGAGCGCGGCGTCCTGCGGCGCGAGGCTCGGATCGCGCCGAAGATCTGTCATGATCGGGGCGATGCGCTTCCTTCTGCTGACTTGCCTCGCGCTGGCTGCCGTCGGGTGCGAGGAAGACCCGCCCGCCCCGCCGCCACCTCCGCCGCCGGACACGGGGCCGCCGCCGGACACCGGCCCCCCGCCCGACACCGGGCCCCCGCGCGACGCGGGCCCGCGACGCCCGACCGTCGACGGCGAGGTGAGCGACCGCGAGTGGCGTGGCGCGTCGGAGGCCGAGAGCGATCAGCGCACCGACCGCACCGGCTCCGAGCTCCGTCGGCTGCGCGCGACGATCCACGAGGATCAGCTCTGGTTCGCGATCGAGGGCAGCCTCGCGGACGGCGATCGGCTCGTGCTCTTCGTCGACCGCGCGCTCGGCGAGGCGGACGGCGTCGGCGATCTCTCGACCCTGGACGACACCGACGGCGGCGTGGACGCGGCCCTGTCGCGCGAGCCCATCATCACCCCCACCGAGTTCTCGGCCGACTTCGGCTGGGCGACCACGCTGATGAACCACACCGCGACCGGCCTCGACGACGCGCAGGGCTGGCGGAACCTCGGCGAGGATCCGGGCATGTTCGTGTGGGTGGACGGAGAGCGAGCCCCCTCGGTGTGCAGCGACGTGGCCTGCGAGGGCACGATCTCGCTCGAGGCGCTCGGCGGAGAGGCGCCGAGACGGATCGGGCTCTTCGCACGCATCCTCCGCGCCGACGCGGGGCTCGTGAACCAGACGCTCCCGATGGACGATCCGGACGAGCCCGCCCTGGTCACCCAGGTGCTCACGGTGATGGACGGGATGTTCCCGATGGACGGCGGCGTGCCGATGGACGCGGGCATGGACGCGGGTCCGCGCGGCCTCGTGATCGACGGCGTGCTGTCACCCGGAGAGTGGGACGCCGCGAGCCGCTACGTCGACACGGGCCCCGCCTCCTTCGGCGCGTTCGGCGGCAACGACCTTCTCACCCTCCACGCCCTGCGCGCGGATGGTCGGCTCTACGCCGCCATCGAGGGAGACCTCAGCGCGGGCAACGCGTTCGTGATGTACGTCGATCGAGAGGTCGGCGGCGCGGACGGGGCGGCGAGCCCGACGCCCTTCGCCGACTTCTCCGGCGCGCTCGACCGGGCGCTCTCGAAGACCTTCTTCACGCCGGCCGAGCTCCGCGTCGACTACGCGTGGGGCACGCTCGACACGCTGCGCGCGGCCACCGCGGGCGACGACCGGATGGGCTGGCGAGACGTGGGCTCGAACCCCGCCGTCTTCTCGGCCGTCGACGGAACGAGCGCCCCGACCACATGCAGCGCCACGGTATGCGAGACGTCGATCTCGCTCTCCCGGCTCGGCGTGCCGGCCGGGGCGAACATCGGGATCTTCGTGCGCCTGGTGTCGGCGACGTCGGACGGCGTGTCCAACCAGACATTGCCGACCGACGACCCGTCCGCGCCCGAGCTCATCAGCGTCTGGGCGTCGCTCCCTCCCTGATTGGCGCGCATGCGCTCGTTGCTCATCGGCCTCTTCGCGTGCGCCGCCTCCTGGGTCGGCGCGTCGAGCGCGTGCGCGCAGCTCGACGTGTCGCTGTCCGACCCCGGCGCGCTGACGGTGGGGGATCGCGCGGAGATCGTGGCGCGGGTCTCGGGCGCGGGCGCGCACCCGGTGATGCTGACGCCCAGCGCCGAGGGGACCGCGCTCGAGGTGGTCCGGGGCCGGCTCCTCCGCGCCGACGCGCGCGACCCGGACGCGTCGGAGCTGGAGCTGCGCATCCCGATCGTGGCCCGCAGCGCGGGCACCTCGGTCTTGCGCGTGAGGGTCGCGGGCTACGCGTGCGAGGCGCGCTGCCGGCTCGTCGAGGCCACGACCTCGCTCGTCGTCCGCGTGCGCCCCGCCGCCGCAGGCCCGGAGAAGGGACGCGCGAAGCAGGCCCGCTCTTCCTCGCTCGGCTGGGTGCGGCTGCCCGGCGCGGAGAGCTGCCTCGGCGCCGCCGCCCTCGCGCGCGCCGTGGAGGCGCGACTCCAGCGCTCCGTCTTCGTGTCCGCGGCGGAGGCGGGGCTCAGCGTCGAGGGGCGCGCGGAGCGCACGGAAGGCGGATGGCGCGCGGTGCTCCTCGTGGAGGGTCACGACGGCGAGAGCCTCGGCGAGCGCACCCTCGAGAGCGCGGCGGAGTCCTGCGACGAGCTCGGCGAGATGGTCGTGACCGTGGTCGCGCTCACCATCGATCCGCTCACGGCGCCCGAGGAGGAGACCCCGCGAGAGGTGGTGCGGACGGTCGAAGTGCCAGTCGAGGTGCCGGTCGAAGTGCCAGTCGAGGGCCCGCGCTGGCGGGTCGAGATCGACGCCAGCGGCGTCGGCGCCCTCGGCCTGACCCCGGAGCCGACGATCGGCGGCCTCACCGCCGTCGTGCTCGAGCCCCCGGGCTTCGTGCCGCTCGTGCTCGAGGGCGCCCTGCTCCCGTTCTCGCGCGCCGCCGCGGGCGGGCGCCACGCCGACTTCCTGCACGCGCACGCGGGGCTGCAGATCTGTCCGCTGTCGCTGCGCGACGCGGGCCTCGCGCTGCACGGCTGCCTGGGCGCGGACGCGGGCGCCGTCTTCGTGCTCGGCGGGGACGCGAACGTGACCGAGCGGGAGCGGATCACCGGCTTCGGCCACGCGGCGCTGCGCGGTCACTGGGACGTGATCGGCCCGCTCACGGTGCGGCTCGGCCTGCACTTGATGGTCCCCTTCCGCCACGACGCCTTCGTCGCGGACGGCGCGGAGTTCTACCGTCCCGAGCCAGTGGCCGGTTTCTTCGATCTCGGCGTCGGGCTGCACTTCGAATGAGAATCTCGGGCGCCCGCGTCCACACACCCACCGATGCCGACCGCGCAGACCACCGAGGGCGCCGACTTCGCGGAGATCTTCCGCGCGCACGCCCCGCGCGTCTGGCGTGCGCTCCGGCGCCTCGGGGTGCGAGAGGCGGACGTGGAGGACCTCTGCCAGGAGGTCTTCGTGGTGGTGCACCGCAAGCTCCCGGCTTTCGAGGGCCGCTCCGCGCTGAGCACCTGGATCTACGGGATCTGCGTGCGCGTCGCGTCCGATCACCGCAAGCGCGCCCACGTCCGCCGCGAGCGGCCCACGGACGAGATCCCCGACGACCGCCAGAGCGCGCCCCAGCTGAAGGAGCTGGAGAGGGAGCAGATGCGCCGCCTCCTCGACCGCGCGCTCGACACGCTCGACGACGACAAGCGCGCGGTGTTCGTGCTCTACGAGATCGAGCAGCTCGAGATGCCCGAGGTCGCCGACGCGCTCTCGTGTCCTCTGCAGACCGCGTACTCGCGGCTCTACGCCGCGCGCAAGATCGTCAAGCGAGCGGTCCTCGCCGCCACCGAAGGAGGCGCCCGATGAGCGACCCGCGCTGGCTCTCCGATCCCGAGACCCCCGAGGCCCTGCGCGCCGCGCTCGAGGCCGGCCGCGCGGAGCTGCCGAGCGACGCGGAGCTGGCCCGCGTGGCCGCGAAGCTCGGACCGCTGTTGCCCGGCGGCGGTGGTGCGGGCGGTGGGGGTGGCGCGGCCGGTGGGGGCGCGGTGAGCGGAGGGATGGCGGCAAAGGCCATCGGTGTCTTGCTCGCGGTCGGCGCGGTGATCGGGGGAGGGGTGTGGATCACGCGCACGTCCGAGCCGGAGGGCGTGGCGGGCCCGGTGGTGGCCACGGACCCGGTGCTCGTACCCATGCCGGCGACGGAACCCGACCCCGAATCCGATCCCGAACCCGATCCCGATCCCGATCCCGCATCCGCTTCCGAGTCCGCACCCGCGTCCGAGTCCGCACCCGCTTCCGCTTCCGCTTCCGCTTCCGCATCCGAGTCCGAGTCCGCACCCGCGTCCGAGTCCGAGTCCGCTTCCGCTTCCGAGTCCGGCGGCGCTGGGGCCGGTTCCGCGTCCGGGGCGCAGAGGACCGACGGCTTCGAGCGGGATCCTGGCGCCGAGCTCGCGCTCATCCGGCGCGGGCAGGCGGCGCTCGGAGGGGCGCCGGGGGCGGCGCTGGAGGTCACGGCCGAGCACGCGCGGCGCTTCGGGCCCGACGCGGCGTTCGCACAGGAGCGAGAGGTGCTCGCCATCGACGCGCTCACGCGGCTGGGTCGGAGCGAGGAGGCGAGGCGACGGGCGCAAAGGTTCCGCGCGCGCTGGCCGCGCTCCGCGCATCGGCGGCGCGTCGATGTGCTGGTGCCCTGAGCGCTCGGCGTCGCGTCGATGTGCGGGTGGACGAGCTGAGCGCGCGCTCTCGGCGTCGAGACCGAGCGGCGCTATCGCGCGGTGGCCGCTTCGTAGACCGAGGCGCGGGGCGTGCCGGCGGCGACGAGCGCGCGCGCCTCGGACAGCTCGGTGTCGATCCGCGCGGTGAACGCGCTCAGCGGCTGGGCGCCGGTGAGCACGTGCCCGTTGATGAAGAAGCTGGGCGTGCCGCGCGCGCCGAGCTCCGCCGCGAGCGCCTGGTCACGCGCGATCACGTCGCGATGCCGGTTGCCGTCGAGCGCGGCCTGCACTCGCCCGCGGCTCGCGCCGGTCTGCGCGGCGTGGCGGACGAGATCCGCGTCCTCGAGGGCGCGCTGGTTCTCGAAGAGCGCGTCGTGCATCCGGAAGAACGCGGCGTCGCCGAGCTGGGCGTGCACCTCGATCGCCGCCTCCGCGGCGGCGTCCGCGCGCGAGTGGAACGGCAACGGGTTGTGCTTGAACACCACGCGCACGTCGTCACCGTAGCGCTCCCGGATCTGCTGGAGCGTCGGGACCACGCGCGCGCAGAACGGGCACTGGAAGTCGCTGAAGACCACCAGCGTCACGAGCGCGTCGTCCGGGCCGAGCTGCGGCGAGTCGAGCACGGGCACCACGCGCACCACCTCGGGGTCGGGCCGGTTCGGGCGCGGGGCGGCGGCAGCGGCTGGCGTGGGCGCGGGGCTGACGCGGCCGTGCTCGATGATGCGGTCGTAGACCTGGCTCGCGGGCACGCCCGCGTCTCGCACCGACTGGGCGTAGGTCAGCTCCTCTCGCACGATCTCGCGGAAGCGCTCGATGGGCTGGGCGCCGCTCAGGAGGCGGCCGTTGATGAAGAACGTCGGGGTCCCGCGCGCGCCGAGCTGCGCAGCGAGGGCCTGATCCGCCGCGATGGTCGCGTCGTGGGTGCCGCCCGCGAGCGCGCGGTCGTAGCTCGCGGTGTCGAGCCCGTTCTGGATCGCGAGGGCGCGCAGCGTCAGCGCGCTCAGGAGGGTCTGGTTCTCGAGCAGCGAGTCGTGCATGCGCCAGAACGACGCGTCGCCGCCCTGCGCGTAGGCCTCCTGCGCGAGCACCGCGGCGGGCTGCGCCTGCGCGTGCATCGGGAGCGGGTTGTGACGCCACGCGACCCGGACGGTGCCGGGGTACTCGGCCTGGAGCTGGGTGAGCACGCCCGACGCGCGCGCGCAGAACGGGCACTGGAACTCGCCGATCTCCACGATGGTGACGAGCGCGGTGTCCGGGCCGCGGACCGGGGTCGTCGCGAGGACGGGCACGCGGAAGCGCTCGCCCGCGTGCGCATCGATGGGCATCGGCTGCGGGGGCGGCGCCCAGGCGCTCGGCGCAGTCGCCACGGGCGCCGCGTCGTCCTGATCGACCATGAACCAGACGCCGGCCATCACGCCGGCCATCAGGACGAGCAAGGCGAAGCCGCCGCAGCCGAGCCCGACGAGCAGCACGCCCAGCCCGGCGCCCTGCTTGGACGTGGCGGCGGGCGCGGGCGTCGGCCAGCCCGGGGGCGGCCCGGCCGGCGGCGAGCCCATGCTCGACGGCTGCGTGCCCGAGGAAGGGGCGGCCTGGGACTGCATCACCATGGTCTGCGGCATAGGCCGCTGGCTGTCGCTCATCTCGCTCTCCCTACGCCGGCCCGCCGCGGAGCTTCCTCAGCGCCTCGCGCGACATCCCGCGCAGCAGCACCACGTTCCGCTGCCAGATCGCGTCCGGGTCCGGGTGCGCCAACACCGCCTCGGTCACGCTCTCTTCCCGCAGCAGGTGCAGGGTCGGGTACGGCGAGCGGTTCGTGAAGTGCGCCGGGTCGTCTTCGGGCTCGCCTCGGAAGCGGTACGCCGGATGGAAGCTCGCCACCTGCAGCACGCCCTCGAGCCCCCGGGCCGCGAGCAGCGCGTCGGCGACGCCGAGGAATTCGTTGAAGTCGCCGAAGTCGGCCATGCAGCCCGTGCACACCAGCAGCGAGGTCTCGCGCTCGCTCCGGGGGGCGTCCATCAGCGCGGCGATCTCCGCGTCCAGCGCCGCCGCGACGCCGTCCTCGTCCGGCGCGTCGGTGAGCGCGAGGTGCACGCGCTCGCGCTCCCACGGGACGCGCGCGAAGGGGCAGAGCGAGAGGCCGAGCACCGCCTCCTCGATCCAGCGCGCGGTCTCCTCGAGCGGCCCGTCCGACATCCGGCGGACAGCATACGACCGGGCCGCGAGAAAAAAACCAGCCTGCATCAGAACGGCGCGCCCGCGCCTCCACACACGGGGCATGACACGCACCGTCTGGATCGGGCTCACCCTCCTCTGCCTCTCCCTCTGCGCCACGCCGGCCCTCGCGCAGGAGCGCGACGAGCCGCACGCGTTCGAGCGAGAGTTCGCCATCGCCGTGTACGCGACCGGCCACACCGGCAGCTACCACGCGGGCGGCGTGGGCGGCCGGCTCCGCTGGGAGCCCTTCGACTTCCTCGGCGTCGAGGCCTACCTCGAGGCGACGATCGTCGACTGGCCGGGCGGCGGCTTCCGGCACGACTACCCCAACGGGTTCAACGTCTACGTGCCCATCCGCTTCGACGACCTCCGGCTCCGCCCCTACCTCGGCTTCTGCGACATCCTGAGCTTCGTCGAGCCCGAGCAAGAGGGCGCCCCGCGCGCCGACGACGTCCTGTTCGGCGTGCACGGCGGGCTCGGGGCGGAGCTGGCCGTGCACCGGATGTGGAGCGTGTTCGCGGACGCGCAGGCGAACGTCTACATGGGCCACGACCGCACGGCCGAGGGCTGGACCGGCGGCGTGGAGGAGGAGCTGACCTTCTTCTGGAACGTGCAGCTGAACCTCGGCGTGCAGCTGCATTTCGGCGGGCCCCGGTGAGGGCGCTCTGGGCCTGCTGCCTCCTCGCGTGCGCCACCCCCACCGGGCCCCCGGTAGAGGCCACCGGGTCCGAGGCCTGCGCCAGCTGTCACGCGGACCACGGCGACGATCATCGCCTCTCCCCGCACGCGCGCGCGGCCGCGTCCCCCGTCTTCGCCGCGATGCTCCCGGAGGTGGAGGCGGAGTGGGGGGCCGTCGCGCGGCAGGCGTGCGAGGGCTGCCACGCGCCCTCCCATTCGCCCGACGAGGGCATCGGCTGCGTGAGCTGCCACGCCGCGGTCGGAAACCACGAGACGCGCGACGGAGCCCTCGCGGTCGATCTCCGGGCGCCGATCGGGGGCCCGCGAGCAGGTGTGGACGCGCCCCACGCCGTCCGACAGAGCGCGTTCCTGTCTGCACCGGAGCTCTGCGGCACCTGCCACGAGCTGAGCGGCCCGCGCCTCGCGGTCGAGCCGACGTTCACGGAGTACCTCGCGTCGCCCCAGGCCGCCGACGGCGAGACCTGCGCGAGCTGCCACATGCCCAGCGTCGAGGGACGGCGCTCCCACCGCTTCGTCGGCTTCGACCCGCTCTGGGACGCGCCCCCCGACGAGGCCGCGCGCGCCGAGGCCGAGACGCTCGCCCTGCTCCGCGCGGCGCTCGCGCTCCGCGTGACGCGCTCGGACGGCGCGCTCGAGATCGCGGTCACCAACGTCGGCGCGGGTCACGCCGTGCCCACCGGCGCCGCGTTCCTGCGCGATCTCTGGGTCGACGTCGAGCGCGGCGGCGAGGTCGTGGTGGCGCGGGTGATGACGATCGGGGACCAGCCGATGCAGGGAGAGACGCCGGTGCCGCTCCTGACCCGCGCCAGCCACGTGGTGCCGGGATCGCTTGCGGCGGGAGAGACCCGGGTCGCGCGCGTCGCGGCGACGGACGACTCGCAAGTCATATTACGAGGCCGCGCGGTGCGTCCCGCGGTCCTCGCGGCGCTGGGGCTCGAGGGGCTCTCCGCGAGCGTCCCCGTGCACGAGATCGCCAGGCGGTGACGTTCAGGCCCTTCGCGCTCCGTCGTTGTCCGCTGTGTGCCCCCCTCCGCCGTCGCCCTGCCCGCCCCGACCCGGCTGCGGCGGATCGCGCGGAGCCTGTGGAGGCCGAGCACCCTGCTGGCGCTCGCGCTCATCGGCGGCGTCGTGGCGCTCGACCAGTGGGTCCGGGCCATCGGCGGCCCCGAGGTGCTGATCGAGCGCTTCGGCGTGGGCGCGCCGCTCCTCTGCGTCCCGGTGCAGACCCTGCTCGCGGCCGCGCCGGTCCCGAGCGAGCTGTTTACGGTGGCCGCGTCGTCCGCCTACGGCTGGCTCGCGGGCGCCGCCATCGGCGTGCTCGGCTGGACCGGGGGCTCGATGATCCAGTACGGGCTCGCCCGCAAGAGCACCTCGTCCGCGGCGGCCGAGGCCGGCCTCGCGCGGCTCCCCGCCTGGCTGCGGCGCTTCCCGGTCGGTCACCCCGCGTTCCTCATCATCGGCCGGTGGATCCCGATGGGCTACCACGTCGTCAACGTGATGAGCGGCATACGACGCGTCCCGGCGCGTCGGCACCTCTGGTGCGCGATCGTCGGCTCGGTCCCCGGCGCGGTCGTCTGGGCCGGCGTCGGCGCGGGCGTGCAGCTCCTCTGAGGCGTAACGCGCGCGCTGGCGCTACGTACCGGGTGCGTGCACGACACCGACGACCTCCAGCTCTTCGTCATGCCCGGCTGCGGCTGGTGCCAGGACGTGCGCGACGCGGCCGACGGCCTCGGCGTGAAGCTCGAGGAGCGCGACGTGCGGGCCGACCCCGAGGCCTTCGCCGCCCTCCGTGAGGCGCGCGGCCGCACCACCGTGCCCGTGCTCCGGATCGCCCGGCAGGAGTCCGTCGAGTGGATGGGCGAGTCGAGAGACATCGTCGCCTACCTGCACCGCCGCTTCGGCACGGGGAAGCCTCCGGTCCGTCTGGGCCCCTACCTCCAGCTCGCGATGTGGGGTCTGCTCCTCGGCGGCGCGGTGGCGGGTGAGCCGCTCCGCTCCGCGCTGTGGACGGGCGCGTGCGTCGTCGCGGGCGGCCGGAGCCTCCACGTCGGCTGGCGCACCGGCGCCGTCACCCACTGGGCGATCGGCGCGACCTTCCTGTTCGGCGCGGTGTCCATCGCGCTCTCCGCCCTCGAGATCGCCGACCTGCCCTGGTGGTGGGCCGCCTTCGCGGTGGCCGCGGTGCTGCTCGTTCGCGCCCTCCGCCCCCGCGCGCGCTGACGCCGCGGGAAGGCGCGCCGCTCCGTTCCCGTATCCAGACCCGCGGGCTGACCTGGCGCGAGGCCCCGCCCGCGCTGCTCAGCCTGGCGTTCCAGGACCTGCGCACGATCTGCCGCGGTCTCTGAGCACACTGTACACCCGAGCAGCACCATGCCATGCTCGGTGCATGGCGCGCCCGCAGCCGGTTCACAACCCGCCCAACCCGTTCGAGAGCGCGCACGTGGAGTGGGAGGGCCCGCCGCCGGACGTGGCGCTCGAGGTCTTCGAGGAGCACGCCAAGTCGATCGTCAGCGAGAACCGCAGCCCGGACGTCGGCTTCCGCTACAGCGTCAACCCGTACCGGGGCTGCTTTCACGGCTGCATCTACTGCTACGCCCGACCCAGCCACCAGTACCTCGACTTCGGCGCGGGGACCGACTTCGACCGGAAGATCGTGGTGAAGGTCAACGCGCCGGAGCTGCTCGAGCGCCGCGTCAGAAAGGCGAGCTGGACCTTCGAGCCCATCGCCTTCAGCGGCAACACCGACTGCTACCAGCCCCTCGAGGCGAGCTACGGGCTGACCCGTCGCTGCCTCGAGGTCTGCCTCGCGCACGCCACGCCGGTCGGCGTGATCACGAAGGGCACGGTGATCCGGCGCGACATCCCGCTCCTGGCCGCGCTGCACCGACGGGCCGGGGCGCGGGTCTCGGTGAGCTGCGCCTTCGCGGACGACGCGGATCGCAAGGTCTTCGATCCCTACGCGCCGCCGGTCGAGGCGCGCTTCGAGACGATGAGGCGGCTCGCCGACGCGGGGGTGCCGGTCGGGGTGGGCTGCTCCCCGATCATCCCGGGGGTCAACGACAGCCAGATCCCCGAGATCCTCGGCCGGGCGAAGGAGGCGGGCGCGCGCCACGCGTTCATGACGCTGCTCCGGCTCCCGGCGGAGGTGAAGCCCTACTTCGAGGTGCGCGTCGACGCGCTCCTGCCGGGGCGCGCGAGCAAGGTGAAGAACGGCATCCGGGAGCTGCGCGGCGGGGGCGCGAACGACGCCCGCTTCCACCACCGGATGCGAGGGCGCGGCGCGCGCTGGGCGGCCATCGAGCAGCTCTTCGCGATGCACGTGCGCAAGCTCGGGCTGAACGCCGAGGAGGGGGACGACGACTTGGGCGCGCCCCCCACCCGACGCCCTCGCGGGCAGCTCGATCTGTTCTGACGTTCAGCCCCGGCGTCGACGGATCCCCACTGACGGACCACCGACACCTTCTTTCTCGGGGCCGGAGATGACCGGACACGCCTGAAATCACTGGCATATTCGGTTTTCTGACCAGAAAGGGAATGCGTGACGGGGGACAGACTGTCATAGCCCATGACATGATGTCCTCGACTGACATGCTGGCACCGCCCGCCCGACGGGGTGCCGAGGAGCGACGACCGATGCCCCAGCCCAGCGCGACCACGGTGCTCGTGGTGGACGACGAGCCGAGCAACCTCCAGTCCCTGGAGCGGATCTTCGGCCGGGAGGACATGCGGGTGCTGACGGCGGGGAGCGGCCGCGAGGCCCTCGACGTCTGCCGCAACCACCGGGTCGACGTGGTGCTGACGGATCTGATGATGCCGGGCATGAGCGGCATCGACCTGATCAAGGCCCTGAAGACGGTCGCGCCGGACGCCGAGGTGGTGGTGATGACCGCCTACGGCACCATCGAGACGGCGGTCGAGTCGATGCGCGAGGGCGCCTACGACTTCGTCGAGAAGCCGCTCAAGCGCATGCAGATCGTCAAGACCGTCACCAAGGCGGCCGAGCGGCACGCGCTGGTGGCCGAGAACCGGACCCTCAAGGAGGAGCTGAGCGCGCTCAAGAATCGCCCCATCGTGGGCAGCTCCGGCGCGCTCCGTCAGGCGCTCGAGACCGCGCAGCAGGCGGCGCCGTCCAGCGCCAACGTGCTCATCCTCGGCGAGAGCGGCACGGGCAAGGAGCTGCTCGCGCGCTTCATCCACGAGCGCAGCCAGCGCGACGGGGCGTTCGTGGGCGTGAACCTCGCCGCGCTGCCCGAGACCATCGTCGAGTCGGAGCTCTTCGGCCACGAGAAGGGCGCGTTCACCGGGGCGACCAGCCGTCGCGAGGGCCGGATCGGGCAGGCGGACGGCGGCACGCTCTTCCTGGACGAGATCGGCGAGCTGACCCCGGCCGTGCAGGTGAAGCTGCTCCGGGTGCTGCAGGAGGGCGAGTTCGAGCCGGTCGGCGGCACCACCCAGCGCGCGACCTTCCGGCTCATCGCGGCCACGAACCGCAACCTCGAGCGCGCGGTCGAGGCGGGCACGTTCCGCGAGGACCTCTACTACCGCCTGCACGTCATCGCGATCACCAGCCCGCGCCTCGCGGACCGCCGGGACGACGTGCCGCTGCTGGTGGACCACTTCCTCGAGCTCTACTGCCGCAAGAACGGCAAGCCGCGCATGGCCGTCACCCGCGACGCGCTCGACGTACTGAGCGGATACAGCTGGCCCGGCAACGTGCGCGAGCTCGAGAACGTCATCGAGCGCGCGGTGGTGCTGAGCAAGGACGACCAGCTCACCCCCGACGACCTCCCGGCGCAGATCACGCGCGCGGAGCGTCGCGCGGGCGACCTGACCTTCTCGATCGGCACGCCCCTCGAGGAGATCGAGCGCCGAGTGATCCGCGCCACTCTCGACCACACCCGGGGCGACAAGCAGCTCGCGGCGCAGCTCCTCGGCATCTCGGCCCGCACCATCTACCGCAAGGTGGACTGAGCCCCTCCTCGAGCCGCGATGACAGAATGTCAGCGCGGCGAGTGAGAACCCGGGACCCGCTGCCATCCTGTCGATCGCGCAGGTGTCACAGGTGCGGCTTAACCCTGCAAATTCAGCGTTTTTCCTGGCATCGACCCGGGCTCTGAGCTAGGCACGGCCGTTGCTGTTCCTCAGGTCGGGCCCTCTCTTTCCGAGCGCGCGCGGCCCGTCTCCGGAGAACCCTCGAACGTGGCATCCAGCAGCCGACAGCGACGCACCGTCGCCGCCATCCTGCTCTCGACCCTCGGCCTCACGGGCATCCTCGTGGCGCAGGGGGGCACGCAGATCATCGCCGCTGCGGCGCTGCCCCTCGATCCGTCCGCCGTCGCCCCCGCCCCGCTCGGGGACGTGCGCCCCGCCCCGCCCGAAGAGGTGGACGCGACGGGCATCCTCCGGCGCAACATCTTCGACTCCGAGACCGGGCCCCTCGAGCGCAACCCGCCGGTGGCCGTCGTCGACGAGCCCGTGGACGAGGAGCCCGAGGAGATCGACCCGAACGCCCCGCCCCCGCGCTGTGACGGGAGCATGCGGCTGGTCGGCGCCTTCGTGCGCATGCGCAGCCCGGACGACTCCTTCGCGGCCATCACGAACGCGACGGGCGAGGCGCTGCTCTACCAGACGGGCATGGAGATCGACAGCCGCGAGGTGCTCGCCATCCAGCACAACCGCGTGATCTTGCGGCCGCGCGGCGGGAGCCCCTGCTCGCTGACCATGTTCGCCGCCGACGAGGACGAGCGCGTGGCCACCGCGCCGGCGCCGGCCCGCCCCACCCCCGCGCGACCGCGGCGCGCCAGCGCGGACGGCCTCGACCCGGCCGCGCTCGAGGCGGGCATCTCCCAGGTCAGCGAGCGCGAGTACGCGATCGATCGCGGCCTCGTCAATCAGCTCCTCGCCAACCAGGCCGCCCTGATGCGCACCGCGCGCGTCATCCCGCACGAAGAGGGCGGGCAGGTCGTCGGCGTGAAGCTGTACGGCATCCGGCGCAGCAGCCTGCTCGGCCGCCTGGGCATCCAGAACGGCGACATGCTGCGCACCATCAACGGCTACGACATGACCGCGCCCGACAGCGCCCTCGAGGCGTACGCGCGGCTGCGCAGCGCAGACCGAATCACGATCAACCTGAACCGACGCGGGTCGGATCAGACGATCGACTACCAGATCCGCTGAGTCCTCACGGAGCAACGCGAGTGAAGCTACGTTTCGCCATTCCGATCCTGCTGACGAGCGCGTCGGTGATGTTCTGCGCGCTCGGCATGGCCGTCGCGCAGCCGCAGCGCCCGCAGGTTCGCATCCCGCGCCCGGGTCAGACGCCGCAGGTGCAAGAGCAGGAGGACGAGGCGCCGCAGCCCGCGGGCAAGCTGCGCCCCTTCCGCACCGGGCTCGAAGACCGCCCGAGCCGCCGCGTGCCGCCCGGCGCGCGCGTGGACTTCACGCTCGAGGACGCGGATCTGCCGGACCTCGTCCGCATGATCAGCCGCATCACCGGCAAGCGCTTCATCCTCCCGGGCAAGGCGCGCTCCATCAAGGCCACCGTCGCGAGCGAGGCGCCCGTCAGCGCCGCCGAGGCGTACCGCGCGTTCCTGTCGATCCTCGAGCTGAACGGCATGACCGTCGTGCCCTCGGGTCGCTACCTGAAGATCGTCGAGACCGCCGGCGCGGAGAGCCAGCCGCTGCCGCTCTACACGGACGGCGAGGCCACCCCGCGGGACGACCGCTACGTGACGCGCATGCACCGCGTCGAGAACGTGTCGGCCGAAGACGTCGCGACGCTGCTCGGCCGCTTCAAGTCGCGCGAGGGCAACATCACCGCCTACGCGCCGACCAACACGATCATCATGACGGACACCGGGACGAACATCCGGCGGATGCTGCGCATCCTGCAGGAGATCGACGTCCCACGGACCGGCGAGCAGATCTGGATCGAGCCGATCCACTACGCGAACGCCACCGAGATGGCCGCGCGACTGCAAGAGATCTTCCCGAGCGCGGGCGGCGGGAGCAGCGGCGGCGCGACCGCGTCCAAAGCCAGAGCCACGCCCAGACGCGCGACGCCACGAAGACCGGGCCAGCCGGCGCAGGCCGCGGCCGCCGCGGGGCCGACCACGGTGGGCTCGCGCAGCGGTGAGAGCCGGATCACCAACATCATCCCGGACGAGCGCACCAACTCGCTCATCCTGCTCGCGACCGAGCGCGCCTACATGCGCATCCTCGAGGTGATCCGCGCGCTCGACATCCCCGTCGAGGGCGAGGGCTCCATCCACGTCCACCAGCTGCAGTACGCCGACTCCGAGCAGATGGCGCAGACGCTCCAGAGCCTGATCGGCGGCGGCGGCGGCTCGGCCGCCAGCAAACGGGCCACCAAGCAGGGCGGCGTGACCGGGGCCACCGGAGGCGCGGGCGGGGCCTCGTTCGAGGGGCAGATCGCCGTGCAGGCGCACAAGTCCACGAACTCGCTGCTCATCACCTCGTCGCTCCACGACTACGTGGCGCTCCGGCGCGTGATCCAGCGGCTCGACGTGTCGCCGCGACAGGTCTTCATCGAGGCGGTCATCATGGAGCTGAGCGTGCAGCGCTCGAGCAGCCTCGGCCTCTCGTTCCACGGCGGCGTCCCGGACGCGCCGGAGGAAGGCGCCCTGAGCCTCTTCGGCTTCGAGGCGAGCCGCTCCGCCGGCCTCGACCCGAGCAGCCTGCTGACCGGCCTAGCGGTCGGCATCCGCGGCCCCGAGGTCCCGCAGTCCGCGCAGCTCATCGGCGTCTCGATCCCGAGCTTCGGCGTGGTGCTCAACGCCATCGCCAACTCGGGAGACGTCAACGTGCTGTCGACGCCCCACATCATCGCCATGGACAACATCCAGGCGGAGATCACCGTCGGCGCCAACGTCCCCCTCCAGACGTCCGGCCTGCTGGGCGGGCTCGGAGGCGGCGGCGGGCTCGGCGCGCTCGCGGGAGCGGCCGGTCAGCAGGGGGGCGCGGGCGCGCTCGGCGCCCTCGGCGCGCTCGGCGGCCTCGGCGGCCTCGGCGGCGGGCTCGGCGGCGGCGTGCAGCGGCAGAACGTCGGCACCACCATCCGCATCACCCCGCACATCAACGACGCGGGCGAGATCCGGATGGAGATCGAAGAGGAGATCTCGGAGGCCGGCGAAGCCCAGGGCACGCTCGGCGTGATCCCGATCAACCAGCGCATCGCCAAGACCCAGGTGGTCGTGCGCGATCAGGAGACGATCGTCATCGGCGGGCTGATGCGCGACCGCGTGTCGACGAGCGAGGACAAGATCCCGATCCTCGGCGACATCCCGCTCCTCGGCGTGCTCTTCCGGCGTCAGTCCACGACCACGCAGAAGACCAACCTCCTGCTCTTCCTCACGCCGTACATCATCCGCTCACCGGCCGATCTGCGCGCCATCTTCGAGCGCAAGATGCGTGAGCGGCAGGAGTTCATCGACCGCTACTTCGTCTTCAGCGACTCGGGCTACACGCCGGCCACCGATTACTCCCGCACGCGCGGGCTGGTCGGGGAGATCCTCAACACCATCGAGGCCGAGCAAGAGCGGCAACGCCTGATGCAGGAGATGGAGGCGCGGCCGCCGCCGGAGCACAACCCGCGGCCGCCGATCGGCTCTGCGCCCTTCGACGCGACCGAAGGGGAAGAGGGCGCGGTGATCATCGGGCCCGACGGCGAAGAGAGCATGGACACCTCCTCCGAAGGGGGCGAGTCCAACATCCAGGTCGAGGCGGAAGCCGAGACCGGAGAAGAATAGGAAAGCTGGTACGCGCGGAAGGAAAACCGTCCTACCGCGCGTCAGGAGAGACGAATGGAGCAGCAGCGTTACGTCGGTGAGATTCTGGTCCGCCGGGGCGCCCTCGAGGAGGCCCGGATGGAAGAGCTGCTCCAGACCGCGGTCGAGAAGGACGTCGACTTCCTGGATCTCCTCTTCGCGTCTCGCGAGCAGGACGAGCGCCCCATCGTCGAGGCGCTCGCGGACGAGGTCGGCATCCCCTTCCGGGAGGTCATCAAGGCCGAGCACGTCTCGCTCGAGCTGATCGAGCTGGTGCCGATCACGTTCGCACGTGCGCACGGCATCTTGCCGCTCGAGGAGCGCGACGGTCGCGTGCACGTCGCCGTCTCGAACCCGCTCGACCCCGCGCCGCTCGACGACCTGCGCGCGCTGCTCGGCAAGCCGGTGGAGCCCGTCGCGGCGACGGGCGAGCTGATCGAAGACCTGATCAACGCGATCTACGAGCGCAAGGCCGAGGCCGAGATCGGCCAGGACCACGCGGAGGAGGAGGACGAGCTCCAGGACCTCATCGACATGACCGACGAGGCGCCGGTCATCCGCTGGGTCAACAACCTCTTCTACAACGCGTCGCGCAGCAACGCGTCCGACATCCACATCGAGCCCGGCGACAAAGAGGTCGTCGTCCGCAACCGGATCGACGGCAAGCTCTTCGTGGCCAAGACCGCGCCCAAGAGCGCGCTCGCGTCGATCGTGAGCCGCGTGAAGATCGAGGCCGGGCTCAACATCGCCGAGAAGCGCCTCCCGCAGGACGGCCGCATCACGAAGAAGATCCAGGGCCGCCTGATCGACGTGCGCGTCTCCTCGATCCCGACCGCCAAGGGCGAGCGGATCGTGATGCGTCTGCTCGACAAGGAGAAGATCCTCCTCGACCTGACGGACCTCGGCTTCTACGGCGGCCGGCTGCAGACGATGCAGCACCTCATCACGCGCCCGAACGGCATCATCCTCGTCACCGGCCCGACCGGCTCGGGCAAGACGACGACGCTCTACGCGTGCCTGAGCCGCATCAACTCCCCCGACCGGAACATCCTCACCGCCGAGGACCCGGTCGAGTACGAGCTGCCCGGGATCGGTCAGCTGCAGATCCACCCGAAGATCGGGCTGAGCTTCGCGTCCGCGCTGCGCTCGTTCCTGCGGCAGGATCCCGACGTCATCATGGTCGGTGAGATCCGGGATCACGAGACGGCCGAGATCGCGATCCACGCGTCGCTCACCGGCCACCTCGTGCTCTCCACCCTGCACACCAACGACGCGGCCGGCGCCGTCACGCGCATGGTCGAGATGGGCGTGCAGCCGTTCCTGATCAGCTCGAGCGTCCTCGGCGTGATCGCCCAGCGCCTCGTGCGTCGCCTCTGCAAGCAGTGCCGTCAGCCCTACCGCCCGAGCGCGCAGGACTTCCGCTCGCTCGGGGTCGACGCGGCGCGCTTCGAGGCGCTCAAGGGCTCGGGCGTGCAGACCTTCCGGGGCCTGACCCACGAGGCCGAGGCGGGCGCGGAGGACACGGCCGAGGACGCGGCGGACGACGCGGCCCAGCTCAGCGGGCCGGAGCTCGCCGGCCTCGATGTAGCGGGCCTCGAGGTCGAGGAGCTCGAGGGCCTCGAGGAGATGAGCGCCGAGCCCACGCGCGTGTTCGCCTCGCCGGAGGAGGAGCTCCACATCGCCGAGCCGCCGCCGGGCGTGGACGTCGCCGACCTCGAGGGCGGCGAGCGCCTCTCCCAGGTCCCGGCCGGCTTCCCGGACGAGCTCGATCGGGCGGTCTTCTTCCGCGCCACGGGCTGCGAGGAGTGCAGCCACACCGGGTACCGCGGCCGGGTCGCGATCAGCGAGATGCTGATCATCGACGAGCCCGTGCGCCGCGAGATCCTCAACCAGGCGGACGCGGCGACCATCTCCCGCGTCGCCCAGACGCGCGGCATGCGCAGCCTGCGCGAGGACGGCGCGCGCCTCGTGCTCACCGGCACGACGAGCCTCGAAGAGGTCCTCGCCGCCACGCAGGCCGGCGAGGGGATGGACTGAGCCATGGCGGTCTACGAGTGGCGCGGCATCACGACCGCCGGCAAGGAGGTCAAGGGGACCCGCGACGCGGACAACCCCCGCGTCCTGCGCACCACGCTGCGCAAGGACGGCATCCTCGTCACGGAGGTGCTCGAGGAGTCGGAGGCGCGCGTCAAGAAGGCGCGCGAGGTCGACTTCGGCCGCTACTTCCGTCGCGTCTCCGCGCTCGACCTCGCGCTGGCCACCCGGCAGCTCGCCACCCTGCTCAAGAGCGGCGTGCCGCTCGTGGAGTCGCTCAGCGCGCTGACCGAACAGCTCGAGAAGCCCGAGCTCAAGAGCGCCTTCACCATCACGCGCGACAGGGTGAACGAGGGCACGAGCTTCGCGGACGCGCTCGGCCAGCACCCGACCATCTTCAAGCCGCTCTTCGTGCACATGGTCGGCGCGGGCGAGGCCTCCGGCACCCTCGAGGTGGTGCTCGCGCGCCTCGCGGACTTCCTGGAGAACCAGGCCAAGCTCCAGAACACCGTCGTCGGCGCGCTCGTCTACCCGGTGATCATGCTCGGCATGACCATGCTGACGGTGGCGATCATGATGATCGTCGTCGTGCCGAAGGTCACCGCGATCTTCGAGGACTTCGAGCAGGCCCTCCCCTGGTACACGCTGGCCCTCATCGGCTTCTCGAACTTCCTCAGCGGCTACTGGTGGCTGCTGCTGATCCTCTCGGTCGGCGGCGGCTACGGCTTCATGCGCTGGAAGAAGACCGACAAGGGCAAGGCCAAGTGGCACGCCTTCGTCCTCGACATGCCGCTCTTCGGCAAGCTCAACCTGATGGCGGCGGTCGCGCGCTTCGCCCGCACGCTGGCCACCCTGCTCTCGAGCGGCGTGCCGCTGCTCCGCGCGATGGAGATCACGCGGAACGTGCTCGGCAACGTGGCCCTCGAGAAGGTCATCGAGGACGCGCGCAACTCCATCCGTGAGGGTGAGAGCATCGCGCAGCCGCTCAAGCGCTCGGGCCGGCTGCCGCCCATCGTCACCCACATGATCGCGGTCGGCGAGCGCTCCGGTCAGCTCGAGGAGATGCTCGAGAACGTGGCCGACAGCTACGAGCAGCAGGTCGAGTCGCGCGTCACCGTGATGACGGCGCTCCTCAACCCGCTGATGATCCTGATCCTCGGCGGCATGGTCGTCGCGGTCATCTTCCCGATCCTCTTGCCGCTCATGCGGATCAACGAGTTCGTGGCGGGGTGATGGGTGGCCATCATGACGCGAAGGCGACGCGGCACCCGCTCCATCTCGCTCCCCTGGGAGCGGCGGGGGGCGTGGATCCGCGAGCTGCTCGCGGGGCGGCGCTGGAAGGTGCTGCTCGCGGCGCTGGTGGGCCTCGCGGTGCTCTACGGCGTGGGCCGCGCGGCGGAGCAGCGCCAGCGGGAGCGCGAGACGCGGGCGGCCATCGCGGAGATCAAGCGCGGGCTCTCGGCCTTCCGGGCGGACCTCGGGCGCTGCCCGCACTCCTTGCACGAGCTGATGCACCCGCCGCGCAGCGGCCGGCGCTACCTCCGGCAGGTGCCGCTCGACGGCTGGGGGAACACCTTCTTCGTGAGCTGCCCGGGTCGCTACGACCCGGAGGGCGCCGACGTCGCCAGCGCGGGGCCCAGCGGCAATTTTCTGATCGACGACAACATTCAGTGAGGAATCGATGAACGTTCGAAGCTATGCACGCATCCGCGGGGCTCTGCGCCGCGGGACCCTGCGCCGCGGGACCCTCCGCCGCGGCGCCCGGCGCCGCGAAGGCATGACGCTCGTGGAGATCATGATCGTCGTGATCATCATGGCGCTCATCGCGACCGCGGTCGGCGTCGCGGTGCTGCCTCGCCTCAAGCAGGCGCGCATCGACAGCAGCCGCACCGACGCGCAGTCCGTGCGCGGCGCCGCGGTGATGTACGTCTCGGAGAACCCGGGCGGCGACTGCCCCTCGGTCGAGGATCTGACCGAGGGCGGCTACCTCGACAGCTCGCGCCGCACCACCGACGCCTGGGATCGCGACTTCCTCATCGAGTGTGAGGGCGACGACATCATCGTGATCAGCGCCGGGCCCGACACCGAGATGGGCACCGAGGACGACATCCAGTAGCCATGGCCTCCCGGGACACGACGATGGGACCTCTGCCGGCGCGCGCGCGCCGGGGGGGATCCATGCGTCGTGTCCGCCGCTCACCCTCGATGCGGCGGCGCGGCATGACCCTGATGGAGGTCATCGTCGTCGTGATCATCGGGGCGCTCGCCGTCACCGGGATCACCTACGGCATCGGCGCCATCACCCGCGCCAACCTGCGCTCGGGCGCGATGACCTTCGCCGCCGCGTCGCGCTTCGCCTACGGCCGCGCCATCGCGGAGAACAGCACCGTCCGGCTGAAGCTCGACTTCGAGACGAGCCAGATGAGCTTCGAGGAGGCGCACGGCAACGTGACCCTCGCGCGCATCGGCGACGCCACCCGCCAGGACCTCGAGGAGGAGGACGGCGACGACGGCGCCGCGGTCGATCCCTGGGCCGCGGCCCAGGCGCGCCTCGAGGACACGCTCAACCCGTCCTTCGGCGCCTCGCCCTTCGCGACCATCCCCGGCCGCCGCTATCAGGCGCGCGAGCTGGCCGACGGCGTGCGCGTCGTGCGCCTCTTCGTCCCGCACGAGCCCGAGCCGCTCGAGGAGGGGACCGGCGCGGTCTACTTCTTCCCGGGCGGCCAGACCGAGCACGCGGTGGTGTGGCTCGGCGACAGCTCCGACCGCATCTACTCCGTGGAGATCCACCCGCTCACCGGCCGCGCGCAGGTCTATGACTACGCGTACGAGCCCGAGCAGCTCCTCGACGACGGCGAAGGCGCGACCCGATCGGAGGTCGACGACTGATGCGCAGGAAGATCTTCGGCGCGTTCACGCTCCTCGAGGTCATGGTCGCGGTCGCGATCCTGGGCATCGCGCTCACGGCCATCTTCTCGAGCGAGGCGGGGGCCATCCGGGTCGGCGCGCGCGCGCGGCACATGTCCGTCGCGTCGCTCCTCGCGCGCTGCAAGATGGGCGAGATCGAGGAGAACATCCTCCGCGAGGGCATGCCCGCCGTGAGCGACGACGGGCGCGACGAGTGCTGCGAGGGCGGCGAGCAGCAGGGCTTCCGGTGCGAGTGGAGCGTCGAGCGGGTGGAGCTGCCCGACGCGCTCGACATGGGCGCCGACGACCCCACGAGCGCGCTCGGGAGCCTGACCGGCGATCACGAGGGCGACACGGCCAACCCCGCCGACATGCAGAACGCGCTCGCCGGCGCGGCGGGCGGCGACGCGCTCGGGTCCTTCGCCGTGCAGTTCGCCTTCCCCGTCCTGCGCCCCGCCATCGAGGAGCAGGTCCGGCGCGCGACGGTGACGGTGTTCTGGGCCGAGGGCGAAGACGAGCGGTCCTTCGACGTCGTGCAGTACCTGGTCGCCGACCAGGGCTCGATGACGAGCGCGGACGATCCATCGGGCGCCACCGCGCCGGGCACGCCTGGCAGCCCAGGCGCGCCGGCCACGCCGACCATCCCGCGCATCGGTCTGCCGGGAGCGCAGCGATGAGGCGGACGCTCAAGGGCATGACGCTCATCGAGATCATGGTCGCGGTGACCATCCTCGCCATCGTCTCGACCGTCATCTTCGGCGGCTTCTCGACGACGATGCGGAACAAGGCGCGCGTCGAGCAGATGGCCGACCGCAGCCACGTGATCCGCGTCGCGATGGAGCGCATGGTCGCGGAGCTGTCGCAGGCGTACGTGTCGATCCAGGTCAACCCGAACCCCGCGCTCCAGATGATGAACACCTGCTTCATCGGCGGGCGCAGCGGGCGCGGGCATCGCGTCGACTTCACCAGCTTCAGCCACCGGCGGCTCTACCGGGACGCGCACGAGTCGGACCAGAACGAGCTGAGCTACTTCATGACCTCGCACCCGGAGGACCCGGGTCGCTACGTCCTCGCGCGCCGGGAGGACAACCGCCCCGACGACGATCCGCAGTCCGGCGGGACCACGATGATCCTGGTCGACGACGTGCTCGACTTCGAGGTGGAGTACTTCGACATCGCGACCAGCGAGTGGAGCGAGACCTGGGACACGCGCGAGATCACCGCGCAGCCCAACCGGCTCCCCGTGCAGGTGAAGATCTCGCTGACCGTGCCCGACGAGCGCGCCTCGAGCCGCCGCCGGACGTTCGTGACGCGCGCCGAGCCGCGCAACACCTGGGCCCTCAACCACGCCATCTACATCGCGCGATGACCCCGCAGGCACATGGCTCCTCCATCCTGGGCCTCGGCGGCTCGATGGACTCGCGCGCGAGGGACTGGCGGCCGCCCCACCCGCACTCGATCCGGCGCGGGGCCGGCGCGCGCGAGAAGGGCATCGCGCTCGTGCTCGCGATCATCGCGATCATGATCCTCGCCGTCGTGCTCTCGGACATGCACGAGAACACCGGCACCTCCTACGCGCTGGCGAGCACGCAGCGCGACCGGCTGCAGGCCGAGTACATGGCCAAGAGCGGGCTGAACCTGACCCGCATGCTCATCGGCAACGAGCAGCCCATCCGCCAGGCCGTCGCGCCCTTCTACCAGGCCGTGCTCCAGCGCCCGCCGCCCCAGCTGCCGATCTGGAGCTACGCGAACGACATCCTCGCGCCCTTCTGCAACTACGAGGCGGCGCAGGGGAACATCGAGCTGACCGGCGTGGACTTCAGCGCCGCGACCGGCCTCGGGGAGAACCCCGCGAGCTGCGAGATCATCGCCTTCGCCGAGAACTCGAAGCTCAACGTGAACAACCCGCTGCACATGGGCGGCGACCGCGGGCGGCTCAATGTCGCGCAGCAGGTCTTCGCGATGACCGGCGGCTACCAGGCGTCGAGCCCCTACGACCCGCTCTTCGAGCGCCGCGACGCCGACAACCAGATCACCACCCGCCTCGACATCGTCGGCGCGCTGATCGACTGGTGGGACTACGACACGCAGCGCACCGTCTTCGACCCCGGCGCCAACAGCGTCGACAGCAACTCGGGCGCCGAGGACGACGTCTACGCGCAGTTCCGCGACCCCTACCAGGTGAAGAACGCGCCCTTCGACACCCTCGAGGAGCTCCGCTACATCCGCGGCGTCGGCGACGACTTCTGGGCCACCTTCGTCGAGCCGGATCCCGACGACCCGCGCAGCCGGCGCATCACCGTCTACGGCTCGGGCAAGGTGCACCTCAACGAGGCCGAGCCCGCCGTCCTGCTGGCTCGCACCTGCGCCATCCTCGTCGACCAGCCGCTCTGCACCAACCCCGCCGAGGCGGCGAAGTTCATCCAGATCATCGGCACCGCGCGCTCCCTCGCGCCCATCCCGTGGTTCGGCAACATCCCCGACTACATCCAGTTCCTGCGCGGCCAGGGCGACTCGGGCGAGCTGCGCCCGATGCTCGAGTCCGTGCTCGGCGCCGACAACGCGCTGTTGCCCGCGCCGGTCACCGTCTCCCCCGAGGCCGAGCGCTTCTTCCACCAGGGCTTCGTCACCGGCGCCGCCATCATCTTCATCCAGTCGACGGGGCGCGTCGGCGCCTGCGACGAGACCGATGAAGACGCCGTCGGCCGCTGCACCTCCATCCGCTTCCGGTCGGTCGTGAACTTCGATCCGCCCTGGACCCCACCGCCGCCGAACGCGGGCTCGATGCCCCGCATGGGCGTCTTCCACCACTTCAGGATCGACTGATGGCCACCATTCTCGGTCTCGACATCGACCCCCAGACCGTCCGCGCGGTCGCGGTCCGCACCGCGCTGCGCAAGACGGAGATCATCGGCTACTACCAGCAGCCCATCGAGCTGGCGCCCCCGCCCGAGGCCGGCGAGGGGGGCATCACCGTCACCGAGGCCGCGGGCGGCCCGGAGGACGCGCACCAGGCCGCGACCCGGCGCGCCATCCGCGGGGTGCTCGGCAGCCTGGGCCAGCCGCCCGACAAGGTCATCACCGAGCTGAGCGGCGACGAGGTCTCCATCCGCAAGGCGTCCTTGCCGTCCAAGGCGGCCAAGAAGCTCGACGAGCTGTTGCCCTTCGAGCTCGAGGGCAAGGTCCCCTTCGACATCGCCGAGTCGATCGTCGACCACCAGCCGATCGAGACGGTCAGCGGGGAGCTGCGCATGCACGCGGCGGTCGTGCCGCGCGAGCGCATCGCCGCCCACCTCGCCGAGATGCGCATGTTCGGGCTCGAGCCGCGGCACGTGGCCGTGGGCGCGGTCGCCCTCGACGGGCTCGTGCCGCTCCTGCCCGAGCTGTCGACGCCGGGGCCGCACGCGCTGATCGACATCCACCCCGAGGGCACCGACGTGTGCATCCTCGTCAACGGAGTGTGCCATTTCGCGCGCACGCTCTCGGTGACCATCGCGGACCTCGACGCGGGCCGGCAGTCGGTCCTCGAGCGCGAGCTGCGCCAGACGCTCGCCGCGTGGCGCATGGAGGGCGGCTCGAGCCCGAGCACCTTCTTCGTGTGCGGGCAGATGGCGATCCGCCCGGGCACCGACGCGTGGCTCGGTCAGATCGTCGGCGCCCCGGTGGAGACGCTGCGCCTGCCGCAGGCGCCCGGGGCGGACGACGCCGTGCGGCCGGCCTTCGCGCGGGCGGCGGCGCTCTCCGGTCGCGCGCTGGCCCGAGGCAAGCACCTCGACGCGCGGCAGGGTCCGTTCGCCACCAAGCAGGCCGCGAACGCGCTGCGCGAGCACCTGCCGCTCATCGCGGCGTGCGCCACGGCCGTCGTCTTCGCCTTCATCTTCTCGAGCTACGCGCGCTACTCGGTGCTCGAGGCGCGTCATCAGCAGCTCGAGGACCAGCTGGCCGAGGTGACGCAGGAGTACTTCGGCACCGAGGCCCGGAGCGCGGACATGGCGCTGCGAGCGCTCTCGCGCGGCGCGCGGGGCGACGACCCGATGCCGAAGTTCGACGCGTACGACGCGCTCGAGGCGCTGAGCGCGGCCATCCCGACCGAGGTCACGCACGACGTGCGGCAGCTGCAGATCGATCTGGGCGACGGCGACGAGACGGGGCGCTTCTCGATCCGCGGCACCGTCGACAGCGTCAGCGACACCGAGCAGGTCGTGCAGGCCATCAACAACTACCGCGTCGTGCGCACCGAGGGCGACACCGAGACCCGGCTGCGCTGCTTCCACGAGCTGGACCTGGGCAACACGACGTCCACGGCCGAAGACCGCCGCAGCTATCGCCTGGAGGGGCAGATCCGCTGCCTCCCCGAGGATCAGGAGCTGTCGGAAGAAGAGAGCAGCGGGCGCCGGGGCCGCCGCCGGAGGAGCAACTGATGGATCGCCTCAGCGGCATGTTCGCGGGTCTCCGCACCTACTGGGAGAACCTCTCCGAGCGCGAGCGCATGCTCGTCGGCGTGATGGGCGGCGTGGCCGGCCTGCTCTTCATCCTCTTGCCGGTCTACCTGCTCAGCACGAGCATCAGCGACCTCGAGGAGGACAACCAGCAGATCACCGCCGCGCTGCGTCGCATCTCGCACTCCCGCGGCCGCCTCGCCGCGCAGCAGGCGGAGCGCGCGGCGGCGGAGATGCGCTACGGCCGGCAGGCGCCGTCCCTCGGCTCCTTCCTCGAGGCCAAGGCGGGTGAGTTCGAGGGCGTGGCCATCAGTGACGTGCAGCACGAGCCCGAGCGCGAGGAGGGCCGCTTCCGCATCCGGCACACGCGCGCCCGCTTCCAGGGCGTGGATCTGCGCAACGCGGTGCTCATGATGGAGGCCATCGAGAACAGCCGCTACCCCGTGGCCATCGAGCGCATCCACGTCGACCACCATCAATCCGGCGACCGCTACAACGTCCAGATCGGCGTGCTCGCCTTCGATCGCGAGGGCGGCGGCGCCGACGCTGGCGTCCCGGGCGCGCCCACCGCCGCGCCCGCCGACCGAGGCGGCCGCGCTGGCCCGCCTGCGCCCTGAGCCTCGCCGACTGAAACCGACGATGACCGATCGACTCAAGAAGATCCTGTTCTACGCGGTGGCGTGTCCACTGTTCTTCCTGTTCTCGCTGGTGGTGGGCGCGTACTTCACGTTCCCCTACGACCACGTGCGCGACTTCATCGTGCAGGAGGCCGAGCGCGGCGGATCGCTGCAGCTCGAGATCACGAGCCTCGAGCCCGACTGGGTCACCGGGGTCGAGGCGGAGGGCGTGCGCGTGGCCACGGTTTCGGACGACGCCGACGGGCCGCCGCCCGAGCTGCTCATCCGCCGGGCGAACGCGCGCGTCGGCCTGCTGTCGCTGCTCGGCGGCGACACCGACATCGACTACGCGCTCGAGCTCGACGGGGGCGGAACGCTCGAGGGCAACTACGCCAAGAGCGAGGAGAGCCTGCACATCGAGGCCGAGATCCAGCGCGTGGATCTACGGCGCGTGGGTCTGATCCGCGACGCCATCGGGCTCCCGATGACGGGCCGGCTCGAGGGCAACATCGACCTGACCGTCGGCGCCGAGGCGGCGGCCACGGAGGGCTCGGCCGACCTGACCATTCGCAACCTCTCGGTCGCGGACGGCGAGACCGCGCTGCAGATCGACGGGCTCGGATCGAGCGGCCTGACGCTCGAGCAGATGAACCTCGGCACCCTGCGCCTGAGGGCCGAGGTCGAGCGCGGCGCGGCGCGCATCCAGGAGCTGCACGCGGACGGCGAGCACGCGGAGATCTGGGGCACGGGCAGCGTGCGCCTCGTGCAGCCGCTCCAGCTCAGCAGCGTCGACATGCTCTTCCGGATCAACTTCGAGGACGCCTACAAGACGTCGAGCCCCCGCATGGAGGGGCTCTTCGCGCTGCTCGAGGTGAACCCGCAGATCCGGCCCGCGCGAACCCCCAACGGCGCCTTCCAGTGGCGCATCCAGGGCAGCTTCGGCGGCCGCATGCGCATGGTCCCCAGCGGCCGCGCGCCCATGCCCGAAGCCGAGTAGCCCCGATCAGCCTCGCTCGCGGGGCGGCGCGGATGCGTCCGCGGACGCCGTGCATGCGGGCCCACGTGCGGCGTGCGCCAGCGGGAATCTGAGTCCTTCGCGTCCGAGTCCGCAGCCGCGTCCGCGTCGGGCGTCCGCGGCCGAGTCCGCCTCCGCGACCGAATCCGCCTCCGCGACCGAGTCCGCGTCCGCCACCGCGACCGAGTCCGAGTCCGCGTCCGCCTCCGCGACCGAGTCCGCCTCCGCGACCGAGTCCGCCTCCGCGACCGAGTCCGCGTCCGCCACCGCGACCGAGTCCGCGTCCGAGTCCGCGTCCGCCTCCGCGACCGAGTCCGCCTCCGCGACCGAGTCCGCCTCCGCGACCGCGTCCGCCTCCGCGACCGAGTCCGCCTCCGCGACCGAGTCCGCCTCCGCCTCCGAGTCCGCCTCCGCGACCGAGTCCGCCTCCCAAACCGAGTCCGCCTCCGAAACCGAGTCCGCCTCCGAGACCGAGTCCGCCTCCGCGACCGCGTCCGCCTCCGCGACCGAGTCCGCGACCGAGTAGTCCGCGACCGAGTCCGCCTCCGCGACCGAGTCCGCCTCCGCGACCGAGTCCGCCTCCGCCTCCGAGTCCGCCTCCGCGACCGAGTCCGCCTCCGAAACCGAGTCCGCGTCCGCCTCCGCGACCGAGTCCGCCTCCGCGACCGAGTCCGCCTCCGCGACCGCGTCCGCCTCCGCGTCCGAGTCCGCGTCCGCCTCCGCGACCGAGTCCGCCTCCGCGGCCGAGTCCGCGTCCGCCACCGCGACCGAGTCCGCCTTCGCGACCGAGTCCGCCTCCGCGTCCGAGTCCGCGTCCGCCTCCGCGACCGAGTCCGCCTCCGAGTCCGCGACCGAGTCCGCCTCCGAGTCCGCGACCGAGTCCGCCTCCGAGTCCGCGACCGTTCCCGAACCCGTTCCCGTGCCCGTTCCCGTTCCCGTTCCCGTTCCCGAACCCGATCCCGTTCCCGTTCCCGTTCCCGTTCCCGATCCCGATCCCGTTCCCGTTCCCGTTCCCGCGCCCGACGCAGCTACCGCGAGACCGAGTCCCCAGCCGCATCCGAATGCGAGTCCGCCCCCGAGGGCGACGCTCGGGTGGGTGGACTTGGCAGTCGTGGAGGGGCCCGGTACCACTCCGACGAGACGGACGAGCGCGAGCGCGTACCCACGCGTCGACCTGCACGGGCACGCGCTCCGCTCGCCCGTGCTTCGGGCGGCGCCTCGCACGGCTGCGCTACCGGGAAACGAGGACGGGCACGGGCCCTCAGCGCGGGAGGAAGAACACCTCGACCTCGTCCTCGAGCACGATGCGGTCGAGGGCGGGGGAGCCGAACGTCAGGCCGCCGAGCGTGACCGCGCCGAGGCCGGGGAGGCCGGTCGTCGTGTGGAAGATGCGCTCGCTCTGCAGGGAGAGCGTGACGCCCGACAGCGCCATCGCGGCGCCGGTTCCGTCCACCGCGCCGCTGAACACGTCGACGGCGCGGTTCGCCGTCCAGCTCGCGTTGGCGGCGCCACCGGTGAAGACGACGCGACGCGCGGGGGGGCCCCGCGTGCCGTCATCACGCTCCGGGCCGGCGAACTCGAACGTCTCGGCCATCGCGCCGAACGCGTGCGGCCGCACCTGCGTGGGCGCCGTGAGGCCGCGCTCGACGGAGACCGTGTAGGAGCGGGTCGCGGGCGCGGAGGGGGTGTTGCAGTACTCGGTCTCGACGCCGTCCATCGCGAACACGGGCGCCATCATGCCCAGCTCGCACTGCGGGCCGTACCAGCCGACCACGAGGGCGCGCTGGCCGTTGTCGATGGTGGTGACCGCGGGGCGGTGCAGGCTGAACTCGGGGCGCTGCTGATCCTCGGTCGGGCTGCTGCTCGGGAACGAGCCGAGCGAGGAGGCGGGCTGCGTGGCGCCGTTCGGGTCGTCGTCGATCGGGCTCCAGATCTCGGCCAGCTCCTCGTTGCTCGCCGCGAGCCGGCCGCCGAAGATCCACACCGTCCCCTCGAAGCCGACCGCGCCGGGCAGGGCGCGCGGGAACGCGAGCGCGCCGCCGCCGCGGTAGAAGCCGTAGCCGCCGGGCTTGCGCGCGTCGAAGATCTCGTACGTCGCGGCGCTCTGCTCCGCCCCCGAGCCGCCCGCGAGGAGCACGCGGTCGGGGTTGGCCGGGATGGCGGCCGCGGCGTGCATGAAGCGGGCGACGTTCATCGCGCCTGCGTTGGTGGTCCCGGCCGTGCCGAGGAAGCCGCCGCGGCCGAGGTCCCCGTCGCGGTCCGGGTCGTCGGCCTCACCGCCGAGGAACGCGTCGAAGATCTCGTACGTCGCGTGCGCTCCGTCCGTCCCGTCGGCCGCGAGCGGGAAGATCTCGAAGCGGAACCCGGAGGCGGCGGCCACGCCCTGGGGGATCATCGCCATGAGCGCGCTCGGCGCGCCGCCCGTCAGGAGCACGCGACCGTCCGGGAGCGCGGTGGCCGTGTGGCCGGCGCGCGCCGCGAGCATGGGGCTCCGGATGGGCTCGACGATGGCGCCGCCCGGGTCGAACGCGAGCGCCTCGCGCGAGGCCGTGAGCTGGAAGCACGCCGAGCCCTCCGGGAACGTGCGCTCGGCCGGGCACTCGGTGAGCGCCTGGACCTGGTCGAAGCCGCCCGCCACCAGCACGCGCCCGTCCGGGAGCCGGGTCGCCGTATGGAGGAAGCGAGCGATGTTGACACCAGGCAGCGGGATGGACGCGCCCACCGGGTACATCTGCAGCTCGACGAAGCGACGCTCGCCCTCCCCGAGCACGAGCGGCCCCGCGTGCCCGACGTAGAGCGGGGTCGAGTCGCCGCCGCCGGGCGTGCCGACCAGCTCGAAGCGCACGCGCGCCCCCGCCGGCAGGCCTCGCCGCACGAGCACCGGCTCGTTGCCGTACACCTCGGTCCCGGCCGCGGTGCGACAGCCCTCGGGCTGCATGCGATCCGGCGGCAGGTCGAGCGTGAGCGCGTCGACGCTGCAGGAGAAGGAGACGCACTCCTCCTCCTCCCCGTCGAGCTGCGTGCAGGTGTTGATGTCGATGCCACCGACCTCGTCGGGCAGCGCGGAGGCGCCGCTCAGGCCCCAGCGCACCGAGACCGAGACGGGATCGTCGCTCGGCGCGGGCTGCGCGCAGGCGGCGAGACAGAGGGCGATCGAAAGGCAGGGTAAGGCGCGAATCGACACGCGCGTAGGCTATCACCAGACCTCGTCGTCGGTCAGCCTTCGCGTGCTTCGAGGTCCCGCGCTTCGAGGACCCGTGCTTCGAGGACCAGCGCGTACGCCTCGCCGCTCGGGACCGACAGCTCCTCCGAGAGCTGGCGCGCCGCCTCCTTGGTGCGCAGCCCCTCGTCGAGCAGCGCCCGCGCCCGGTCCAGCGCCGCGTCGCGGTCCAGCGGCGCGTCCTCGGTCTCCTCCCCGCGCCCCTCCACGACCAGCGTCACCTCGCCGCGCGCGCCCTCGGCGAAGCGCGCCGCCAGCTCGGAGAGGGAGCCGCGCGCGATCTCCTCGTGCAGCTTGGTCAGCTCCCGGCACACCGCCGCCGGTCGCTCGGGCCCGATCGCGTCGGAGAGCTCCCGCAGGGTCTTGGCGAGCCGGTTCGCGGCCTCGAAGAGGACCGTCGCCTCCTCCGCCTCGCGCATCGCCGCCATCGCCTTCTTGCGGCGGACGCCCGAGCGCGGGAGGAAGCCGACGAAGCGGAACGCGCCCACGCGCAGGCCCGACGCGCTGAGCGCGGCCAGCGGCGCGCTGGGCCCGGGGATGGGCTCGACCCGGACGCCGAGCGCCGCGGCCGCGGTCACCAGGCGGGCGCCCGGATCGCTGACCAGCGGCGTGCCCGCGTCGGTCACCAGCGCGAAGGAGGCGCCCTCGGCCAGCTCCCGCGCGAAGGCGGCGACCTTCTCGTCCGAGCTGTGGGCGTGGAAGGCACGGAGCGGCGTCTGCACGCCGTGGTGGGTGCAGAGCACGCGCGTGCGTCGGGTGTCCTCGGCGAGGATGGCGTCCGCCTCGCGCAGCGTCTGGAGCGCGCGGAGCGTGACGTCGTCGAGGTTTCCGATGGGCGTGGCGACGACCGAGAGCCGGCCCGTCACGACCTCACCCGATCACCTGCTCGCCGAGCTCTTTCTCCAGGTACTTCTTGAGCTTGCCCTGCAGGCGCTTCTCGATCTGGCGGACGCGCTCGCGGCTGACCCCGAACTCGTCGCCGAGATCCTGGAGCGTGCGCGGATCCTCGGCGATGAGGCGATCGGTGAAGATGACCGCCTCCTTGCCCTCGAGCGTGGCTCCGTACTCGTGGATCTTCTCGGACAGCATGCGGCTGACCTCCTGATCCGCGAGCACGTCGTCGACCCGGCGGTTGGGCGACGCCATCAGCTCCACCCGCGCGGTCGGCCGGCCCTCCGCGCCCTGGCTCACCGGCGCGTCGAGCGACATCTCTCCCCCGGAGAGGCGCCGCTCCATGTTCGTGACCTCCTTCTTCGGGACGTCGAGGCGCTTGGCGATGACCTCGGCCGTGGGCTCGATGCCCATCGCCGACAGCTTCGCTTTCTCTTTCTTCAGGTTGAAGAAGAGCTTCCGCTGGGCCTGCGTGGTGCCGAGCTTCACCAGGCGGTGGTTGTTCAGGATGAAGCGCAGGATGTACGCGCGGATCCACCAGGCGGCGTAGCTCGAGAGCTTGACGCCCTTGTAGGGGTCGTACTTCTTCACCGCCTGCATCAGGCCGATGTTCCCCTCCTGCACGAGGTCGAGGAGGTTCTTGTACGCGCGCCGGTAGTCGTAGGCGATCTTGACCACGAGCCGCAGGTTCGCGGTGACGAGCCGGGCCGCCGCCTCGACGTCCCCACCCTCGTGGTACTTCACCGCGAGGTCGTGCTCCTGCTCGCGGGTCAGCAGCGGGTAGCGCTGCACGTCGCGCATGTAGGCCTGGAGGGGATCGCGCCGGGCGATCGAGCCGCCGCCCTTGCCGCCCTTCTTGGTCTTGGTGGAGACGGGGAGCGCGGAGCTCACCTCGTCGTCGTCGACCACCTCGCCCTCGACCGCTTCCGCGTCGGGATCTTCGAGGTCGTCGTCTCGATCCTCGAGGTCGTCGCCGTCCTCCTCGAGCTCGTCGGGCTCCTGCCCTTCTTCGCTGTGATCGTGCTCGCTCACTGCCATGACTTCACGTGTAGGGGCCGGTAGCATGCCGCGGCGACCGCCGCAGGTAAAGCCGGGTCCTCTACACGCGAGGCAGCGAGCGGATTCCCGGCCGGAGCGCGGCCGGACGGAGCAGCGCGACGAGCTCCTCGTACTCCTGGAAGACCACCATCTCGATCCCGATGCGACCGTCCGGGAGCCGTCGACTCCAGGCGTGGGTGGGGTCGACCTCGGCCAGATCCTTGCGGTGCGGCGGCACCCGCCACGTCGGCCCGATGTGCTGCACGCCGACCAGCATCGCGTCGAGCCCCGCTTCGTCGACGAGCTCGCTCGCCACCGTGACCTGCGCCTGCTCGAGCCCGTTGAGCGCGAGGAGCGCGGACTCGTCCGCCGACTGCTCGAGGAAGTAGCGCATCTGCCCGAGCATCGGCCCGAGCCGCGCGGCGTCGTCGATCTCCAGGAACGTCGTGCGGCCCTCGCGCTCGATCACCCCGAGCACGAGCACCGCGGTGCGGAGCACGTCCGAGAGCGCGCGCTCGTCGGCGTGGGCGAAGACGTCGACGAGCCCGAGCCCCACGTCGTCGGGGACGAGCAGGTAGGCGTCGTCGTCGGACACGTGGAAGGGAGGCGTCAGCGGGATCCGCCCACCCTCGCGCGCCGCGGGCAGGTCGGCCCGGCGGGCGTAGACGATCGAGAGGGGAAGCGCGCCGAAGACCTCGGCGAGAGACGGCTCCGTGTCCTGGATCGCGTGCATGTCGCGTCGAACGGTACGGCGCCCCCGCGGGGCCTCGGAAGTTTGCTGCTATCTTGTCCCGTGATGCGCCGTCTGCTCGCGCTCGCCGTCTGGCTGCTCCCCGCGACCGCGGCCGCGAACGGCGCCTACACGCACGTGCACATGTCGCAGCTCGCGCACGAGATGCTCGCGCCCGGGGAGCTACGCGAATTGCTCGACACGGAGCGCCCTGCCCTCGAGGCCGGCTCGATGTTCCCCGACTCGGGCTACGCGGTCAGCGACGAGTACGGGGAGCTGGCCCACTGGGAGCGCTTCCTCGACGCCTACGTGCGCTACCTGCGCGACACCTACGCGGGCGACTACCGCTCGGCCGAGGCGCGCGCCCACGTCGCGTTCCTGCTCGGCGTCGCCTCGCACGGCATGGCGGACCAGAGCTACGACACCACGCTGCTCGCGCGCGCCTTCGAGGTGGACGGCCCCGAGGACGCCGAGCACCCCGTCGATCAGTACGCCGACTACTTCCTCGTCATCGATCACGAGGTCGCCTTCCGCGTGCCCGCGTTCGCGCCCTACGAGTCCTTGCCGGCGGTGATCCGCGACGCGTCGGGCGGGCACGAGGTGAGCCCCTCGACGCTGATGGACGCGATGCGCCGCATGGAGACCCTGACGGGAGTGCAGTCGGACGCGCGCATCGCGGTCGGGCTCTACTGGGACGCGTGGGGCAGCTATCCTTTCCTCGGCACCCACGTCTACAACCCGCGCGCCGTCGGCTCCGTGACGTGGACCGCGGGCCTGATCGCCGAGTACTGGCGCGTGGTGTGGGCCCGGCTGCGCGGCGCGGACGCGCCCGACGCCGACCTCGTGATCCGCACCGTGCCCGAGGACGGCGGCGCCAACTGGCCCGTCGACCGGAGCGAGAGCGAGGCGTGGGGCCGCGTCGCCATCTGGTTCGGCTACGGCGTGGACCGCGATCAGATCACCCCGCTCGTGACCATGACCGACGACGCGGCGAGCCCGGTGCCCATCCGCTTCGAGACCGCGTACGGTGGCCGCGAGCGCAACCTGCTCTTCGTCGTGCCCGAGGCGCCGCTCCGCCACGACACCGTCTACACGGTCGAGATCGGCGGCGGCGTGGAGACCATCAGCGGCGCGGTGACGAGCGCGCCGACCCTGTTCTCGTTTCGCACCCGCTGCCCCGAAGACCGCCTCGCGGATTGCCCTCCCCTGGATCCCCCGCTGGTCACCGGCCCGATCCCGGAGCGCCCTCCGGCCCGGCCCAGAGTGGACGGCGGCCCCCGTGACGCGGGCGCCTCGCCCGCCCCCGCCGGCGGCTGCGCGGCCTGGCCCTCCCGGAGCTCTCCCCATCTGGCTTTGCTGCTCCCGCTCTTGCTCGTGCTTCGCCGCACGCGCTGAGGGGGTGGGGGCCCGAGGAGGCGGCGGACTCGGCCGCGGATGCGGGCGCGGATGCGGGCGTGGAAGCGGATTCCGGCTCGGACGCGGACTCGGACGCGGACGCGGACTCGGACTCGGACTCGGACTCGGACGCGGACTCGGACTCGGACGCGGACTCGGACTCGGACGCGGACTCGGACTCGGACGCGGGCGCGGACGCGGCTGCGGGAGCGGACTCTGGCGCGGACGCGGCTGCGGGAGCGGCACGGGATCGGGATCGGGATCGGGATCGGGATCGGGATCGGGATCGGGATCGGGATCGGGATCGGGATCGGGGTCGGCCGCGGCAGCGGCAGAGGGTCGGGATCGGGAACGGGAGCGGCAAACTGTCCTCGTCGGTACACGAGCCTCGAGCACGGGACGGTGCTCGCACACGGATCCCGAGGTCGCTCGGTCGCGCGCGGCGCTTGCTCCGGGGATGGCCCCGCACCCCCCACAATGGCACCTCCGCGTGTGATGCAAACGGAACTACGGTTTGCATCACACACGGAGGCGCCGGGAGGGTGCATGACCATCCCCTACGCAAGCACCGCACTCGACCTCATGATGAACCTCCTGCCGCACATCCACGCGCTGGTGGTCCAGGTCCGGGTGCACGACAAGAACCTCGCCGATGAGCTGTTCCGCGCCGCCAAGTCGGTCGCCCTCAATCACTCGGAGGCCGACGGAGTCCGGAAGGGACATCGGAAGGAGAGGATCGGCACCGCCGCCGGCTCATGCGCCGAGGCGATCACCGCGGTGCGAATGGCGCGCGCCTTCGGCTTCTGCGACGGCCAGAAGGCCGACTTCATCATCGCCGGGCTGACCCGGGTCGCCCAGATGACGCACCACAGGCTCTATCGAGTCGGATGAAAGTCCCGGGAGGGGGCTGCGGCCCTCTCCCACTCGATGCTCCCCGCGCGGTCGATCCCCTCTCCGCTGGCGGGCGACGTCGTCTCGAAAGACGTCGTCCTCTCGGCAGGCTCCGATCCCGACGGGATCGCGCTTCTTCGAGAGCGGCAGCGGACTCGGACGCGGTGGCGGACTCGGACGCGGATGCGGACGTGGCGGCGGACTCGGACTCGGACGCAGACTCGGACGCGGATGCGGCCCCGGCGGCGGACTCGGACGCGGATGCGGACTCGGACTCGGACTCGGACGCGGCCGCGGACTCGGACGCGGCCGCGGCCGCGGACTCGGATGCGGACCCGGCGGCGGACTCGGACGCGGATGCGGACGCGGCGGCGGACGCGGACTCGGACTCGGACTCGGACTCGGACGCGGACGCGGACTCGGACTCGGACGCGGACTCGGACGCGGACTCGGACGCGGACTCGGAGTCGGACGCGGACTCGGGAGCGGAGTCGGGAGCGGACTTGGAGGCGGACTCGGAAGCGGCGGGCGCCCCGTACTCGCAGGCGGCTCGAACACGAGCGCGGCGCTCGACCCCTTCCGCACACGCGCACTGCCTCAAAGCGGGGCCCGGCTCAGCGGTGCCCACGCAAGCCCGGCTGCGGGCGTCTGCGACGCCAGCCCCGCAGCCACGGACGCGAACCGGAACGCGGGTGACTCCGACCGAAGCCGGAGCCACCCGCCCTCCCCTACGCGCGATGCATCAACTTCCACATCGTCGCGCGCGCCTTGTCCGCCCAATCCGCGGGCCCTTCGACCGCCTCGTCGCTCACGTACCCGAGCGCCGCCGCGGAGAGCAGCCACACCCGGGTCTCGCCCGCCGACCCGTAGGCCGTGCCGAACCGCTCGCGCTCGTGCCCTCCGCCCCGCCTCTCGCCTTCGGCCAGGTTGCCCACCACGCTCGCCGCGCTGTCGCGCATCTGCCGAGCCAGGTTCTTGTCGTGCTTCGCGACCTGTTCCCAGATCGGCTTCATCGAGCGCAGCCAGACGATCGCTTCTTCGGTGATCCGGAGCATGTGCTCCTCCGCTCTGAGGCGACCCAGATGTCGACCTGACACCCTTCGTCCTCACACCGCCTGGCGCAGGGCGCGGGTGGGCTAGTCAAGGACGAGAGCGCGCAGCGCTCGAAGCCAGCCGAAGGCTGGGGCCGTAGGCCTCCTTTACTCGCCCGCGCGCGTCCGGCACCGTCGATGGTGGAGGACGAGTGCCATTCACATTGCTCTCGTACAACGAGCGGGGGCGGCAGCGGGAGCGGCAGCGAGAGGGGAGGCAGCCACGAGGGCAGCGACAGGGGCAGGGGCAGGGGCAGCGCGGGAGCGACAGGGGCAGCGGGAGCGGAGGCGGCAGCGCCAGGGGAGCGGGCGTGGGCGCGGGCGCGGCAGCGACAGGGCCAGCGGCAGCCACGACGGCAGCGACAGGGGGTAGGGGCAGGGGCAGCGCGGGAACGACAGGGGCAGCGAAGGCGGAAGCGGGCGCGGGAGCGGAGGCGGGAGCGGGCGCGGTGGCGGAGGCGGGAGCGGGTGCGGTGGCGGAGTCGGACGCGGGTGCGGTGGCGGAGTCGGACGCGGGTGCGGAGGCGGAGTCGGACGCGGACGCGGCGTCGGGGCAGCGGCGTGGGGGGACGCTCTTCGTCTTATCGTCATTCGCGAAACGCCTCGGCATCATGGAGGTTTTCCCAATGACGATATGACGATCAGCGTCCCCCTCTTCGGGGCACGCTGCCTCCGGAGGCGGGAGCGGAGTCGGACGCCGAGGCGGTGTCGGACGCGGAGTCGGACTCGGACTCGGGCGCGGAGGCGGGAACGGGGCGGACGCGGAGGCGGAGGCGGTAGCGGAAGCCGGCGGCGTGAAGTGCACGTCATGTGCGCTCTTTCCGGTACCCTCGGACTGCTGGCCCAGACCAGTGGCGGGGTGTAGCCAACCATCGGGTCGGCTCCCCTCCCGGCGAGCGCGCGTGGCACGCACCCTGCGTTCTCGGCGCGCCGGGGACCGAAGGAGATGCGGCCATGAGACGACGGTTGAGCCTGCGAACGATCCTGCTCCTGGCGACGCTCGCGGGCTGCGACGGTGCGGTCCCCTCGGCACCGGACGCAGAGACGCGCGGGCCCGACGCGAGCGCGACGGACGCGGGCCGCTCGAGCGACGACGGAGCGGTCCCGCCGGGCGACGCGGGGACGACGCCGGCGCCGACCGCGGTCACGGTGCGGGTGGTGCCGAACACCGAGGCGAGCGGAACCGAGCGGGTGAGCTTCGGGTTGCCGCTCGCGCGCGGCGCGCTCTCCGACGCGGCGCAGATCGTCGTGCGCCACGAGGGCGCGGAGCTGTCGGCCTCGCGCCGCGGCCTGGCGACGTGGCCGGACGGCAGCCTGCGGAGCGTGCAGATCCAGGTGGAGCTCGCGGCGACGGAGACGGAGCTCGAACTGGAGGTGGGCGCGACGCCGAGCACCGAGGGCCTGGCCGAGACGCCCGTCGTGGACACGCTCCAGGGAGACACGCCGCGCATGTGGGCGCTGATCCCGCCGACGTGGCTCTCGGACAGCGGCTTCGCGGGGCCGATGGCGGCCGACGCCGACCTCGCGGGCACGCCCCTCGAGGGCGCCTGGGACGGAGTCTGCGACTACGCGCGCCACGACACCGACGCCTTCCTCGAGGGGAGCGGCTCGCGCGCGGTGTGGCTCTTCGACCGCGTCACCGCGATGGTGCGCGGCTACGCGCGCTCCGGCGAGCTCTCGACGCTGCGCTCGGCCTACCGGGAGGCGACGCTCTACCGGGACGGGATCACCGGGAGCGGGAGCGCGCTCCGCATCGGCGTGCCGGGCGCCCAAGGGGACGTGAAGTATCACTACACGCAGGGCATGGCGCTCCACTACCTGCTCACCGGCGACGACCGCTTCCGGGAGGCGGCGGAGGGGGTCGCCGATCGCATGGCGCAGCTCTGGACGAGCCCGGGCTACGCGGGCGGCGCGGACTTCTGGACGGAGCGGCACGCGGGCTTCGCGCTCCTGGCCTACGTCTGGGCCGCGACGGTGTCCGACGACCGCGCGGCCGCGTTCACCGCGCTGGCCGACGAGGCGGTCGAGGCCTACCTCGACATCCAGGCGACCTACCCGGAGGGCTACGCCGACGCCGACGCGCGCTGCTTCGCGCACCACGCCGACGCGCACGGCGAGGGCTACGGCTACTTCGGCTGCAGCCCATGGATGAGCGCGATCCTCGCCGACGCGCTCCAAGCGCACGCCGCGCTCCAGGGCGGAGAGACGGCGGACCGCGTGCACGGCTCGCTCATCCAGCTCGGCCGGATCCTCGCGCGCGACGGCCGCGACGACGAGGGGAAGCCCTTCTACTTCATGGGCGTCGGGACGGTGGAGGACGAAGCGGACGCCTACGACGAGCACTGGGGAGAGAGCGCGTACATCGTCGCCATGGCCTGGCACCTGGACGGCCGCCGCGACGACGCGCTGCGCGCGGTCGCCATGGAGCTCGTCGACGGGCTCCGCGCGCGCGGCCGGGCCCCGCACGTGCGCAGCTTCAACTGGCAGTGTCGCAGCGCGGTGGCCGCGCCGTACTTCCTGCGCTGAGCGGACTCAGGCCGCCGCGGCGTCGGCCTTGGCGGCGTCGGCCTTGGTGGGGACACGGCTCATCGCGCGCTCGGCGAGCGCGGTGATCGTCAGCGACGGGTTCACGCCGGGGTTGGCGCTGACCGCGGAGCCGTCGATGACGTAGAGGCCGTCGTAGCCGAAGACGCGGTGGTCCTTGTCGATGACGCCGTCGGCCGCGGTCTCGCCCATGCAGCAGCCGCCGAGGATGTGCGCGGTGGACGGAACGCCGAGCAGGGTCTCGGTGAACATCGTCGCCGCGACGCCGCCGACCTTCTTCGCGAAGCGGCGCGCGAGATCCGTCGCCTCCTCCATGAACGCGCTCGGGGCCTGCGTCGGGTCGTCGAGCACGGTGACCAGGCCCTTGCGGAAGCCGGTCCACGTGTTGCGACCGAGCTTCATGGTCAATGTTCCTTCCAGCGTGCGCATGTAGAGCAGGATCTGGCCGGCCTTCGCGTAGTCCTTGACGGTGTAGGCCCTGGCCCAGCGCACGGGGTGCTTGGCGAAGCCACGCACGGCGCTCGCGAGCCGGCTGAACACCGTGCTGCCGGGCGAGTGCGGCAGGGTCAGCAGCCGGAAGAAGCCGCTGCCTGCGCCGTAGCGCACGGGCTCGATGTGGCTGTGATCGTCGGTGTGCAGGATCGACGTGATCGCCACGCCCTTGGAGAAGTCGACGCCCTCCTCGGGCGTGACCACGCCGAAGAGCGCCTCGCTGTTGGTGCGCACCTCCTTGCCGAGCTGCTCGCTCAGCCGCGGCAGGCCCTTGGGGTCCTCCTTGAGGCGGAGCAAGAGCGGCAGGGTCCCCATGACGCCCCCCGCGAAGACGACGCGATCGGCGGTGAAGGTGCGCGCCTTCTTGTCGAAGCTCCCGCGCGTCTCGATCTCGTACCCGCCCTCGGCGCGCTCGCGCACGTGGGTGACCTCGGTCTCCGCCTCGACGCGGCAGCCGAGCTGCTCCGCGAGGTAGAGGTAGTTGTGGTCGAGCGTGTTCTTCGCGCCGACCCGGCAGCCGGTCATGCACGCGCCGCAGTAGGTGCAGCCGACCCGGTCGGGGCCCTTCCCGTCGAAGTAGGGGTCGGGCACCTTCTCGTCCGGTTTGCCGAAGAACACGGCCACGTCGGTCGGGTGGAAGTGCTCCTCGCGGCCCATGTCCTTGGCGATCTCGCGCAGCACCTGGTCGCCCTTGGTGGTCACGGGCACGGTGGCCGCGCCGAGCATGTGGCGCGCCATCTCGTAGTGCGGCTCCAGCTCCTTCTTCCAGTTGGCGAGGTGCGCCCACGACTTCGACTGGAAGAAGCCGAGCTTCGGGGTCGGCAGGGTGTTCGCGTAGGTCAGCGATCCGCCGCCCACGCCCACCCCGTGGAAGATGGTGACGTGCTCGAAGAAGGACATCTGGAAGATCCCCTTCATGCCCATCGCCGGCATCCAGAGCCAGCGCGGGAGATCCCAGTTCGTCTTCGGGAAGTCCTCCGGCCGGAAGCGTTTGCCCTTCTCGAGCACGGCCACGCGGTAGCCCTTCTCCGAGAGACGCAGCGCGGAGACGCTCCCGCCGAAGCCGGAGCCGATGACGATCCAGTCGTAATGAGCAGTCATTCAGCGGCGAAGGATAGGGGCGTCGAGGCCGCGCGTCGATTCGCCCCTCGCCGGGCCGCCGAGAGGGTCCTACGCTCGTGAGCGATGGGCACTCGAGCCGGCGCCGCGCAGCTCGCGGACGTGGACGATCCCCTCGACCGAGGGGGGCGCATCGTCGAGCACTTCCGGGTCGACGCGAGCCGCCGGCTGTTCTTCGCGCTCGGCCTCGGCTCGATGGTCATGGCCGTCGGCTCGCTCTCGATGGCGGCGGCGCTCTACTTCATGCGTGTCGACGCGGGCGTGCCCCTCCACGCGCGCGCGACGCCGGTCGAGGGCGTGCCGGCCAGCGGCCCGATCCTCAGCTCGGCCGCGGACCCGATCGAGCTCCGGCTCTCGTGGTGGGAGGTGATGTTCGGGCTCGTCGGGCTCGGCAGCATCGCGGGCGGCGGCGGCTGGGCCATCGCGCGTCTCAACCGGGTGCTGCGCGAGGAGCGCTACCTCGCCCTGCGCACCGACGGCGCCTACTACTGCGACGAGGCGGGGCGCTCGCGGGTCCTCTGGGAGGACGTCGCCGACGTCCGGGCCGAAGGCGACGCGGTCGTGTTCGAGCTGCACGACGGCGAGCGCTGGACGCGCACCGAGCGCTTCGCCGGCGCGAGCCCCGAGGCCCTCGCGAAGCGCGCGTCCGAGATCCGCCGCAAGGCGCTGTTCGGCCTGCTCTAGTCACCCGGAACAGCAGTGGTTGGCAGAGCTCCGCCCGACGACGAGTGACGCCGAGTCGCGCGTCGGTCAGCTGGCCTCCCGGACGGACGTGCGCACGTTCCCGAAGTGGCACCGAGCCACGGTCCGGGGGGGAGCATGTCGGAGGTCACGGGTTTCTCGAGCGAGGACGTCATCGGGGTCGTCACCCCGATCGCGGTCCTGGTGGTGGGGTGGATCCTCGCGCTGGTCCTCGGCGCGCTCACCCGCGCGGGGCTTCGGCGCACGTCGCTGGACGAGCGTCTGGCGTCGGCGGTCCTCGGCGAAGGGCGCGCGGCGGAGCTCGACACCGCGCGCACCGCGGGCCGGGTCGTCTACTACACGGTGCTGCTCTTCACCGCGCTCGCCTTCTTGCAGGTGCTCTCGCTCACCGCCGCCGCGCAGCCCATCAACGCGATGCTCGACTCGGTCTTCGCGTTCGTGCCGCGGCTGCTGGGCGCGGCGCTGCTCGGGCTCGTCGCCTTCGCGCTGGCCAGCGTGGTGCGCCGGGTCCTGCGCGCGGCGGTGGAGCGATGGGGAGTCGACCGCAAGCTGCGCGCCGCGCTCGACGGGCCCGCGCCGAAGACCGCGGATGACGCCGGGTCCGCGCGCTCGGTCACCTCGACGCTGCCCGGCGCTCAGGTGGCGCCGACGGAGGAGGAGCGCGTCGCCGCCTTCGAGCGCGCCGAGGCCTCCGCGTCGATGCCGCCGCCGCCGCCGGTCGAGCCGCCCGCGGCGGGGCGTGACGTGGGGCGCACCCTCGCCGACGCGTCGTTCTGGCTGGTGCTCCTGCTCTTCGTCCCGGCCATCCTCGGGACCCTGGGGCTGGAGGGCTTGCTCGCGCCCGTCCAGGGCATGATCGACGATCTGCTCGGGTTCCTGCCCAACCTCGTGAGCGCCGCGGTGATCTTCGGCGTCGGCTTCTTCGTCGCGCGGGTGGTGCAGCGCATCGTCACCGGCCTTCTCTCGGGCGTGGGGCTGGATCGACTGAGCGCGCGCACGGGCATCCAGAAGGCGATGGGCGGCCGCTCGCTCGCGGCGCTCGTCGGGATCGTGGTCTTCACGCTCATCCTGCTGCCGGTCGCCATCGGCGCCCTGGACGCGCTCGCGCTCGAGAGCGTCACCGCGCCGGCGACCGCAATGCTCGAGTCGGTCTTCACGGCGATCCCGCTCCTGTTCGCGGCCGCGCTCCTGCTCGGCGTCGCCTACCTGGTGGCGCGCCTGTGCGCGAGCCTGGTGGAGAACATGCTCTCGGCGGTGGGCTTCGACGCGCTGCCCGAGCGGCTCGGCCTGCGCGTCCGCGGGGAAGGCCGCTCCGCGCCGTCGGCGATCGCGGGCAAGCTGACCCTGATCGCGATCATGTTCTTCGCCGCGGTGGAGGCGAGCCGGATGCTCGGCTTCGAGACCGTGGCCCTGCTCTCGACGGAGCTCGCGACCCTGGCCGGGCACGTCCTGCTCGGGCTGGCGATCCTCGCCATCGGCCTCTACCTCGCGAACCTGGCCGCGCGCCTCATCGCGCGCAGCGACGTGCCGCACCCGCGCGTGCTCGCCATCTCCGCCCGCGTGGTGATCCTCGTGCTCGTGGCCGCGATGGCGCTGCGACAGATGGGCATCGCGAACGAGATCGTCGAGCTCGCGTTCGGCCTGACGCTCGGCGCGGTCGCGGTGGCCGGCGCGCTCGCGTTCGGCCTCGGCGGTCGACAGGCGGCGGGCCGTCTGCTCGACGAGGGCTGGCGCAAGCTCGACCGGCGCGAGACCTACGCGCCCCCCGCGGCGGAGCCGGGCGCGGCGGAGTAGCGCTCAGGGTGTGTCGTCGGCCAGGCCGATCAGGGCGTCGAGGGTTGCGCCGGCCGCCGCCTCGGCTTCGGCGAGGAGCGCCTCGGGGTCGGCGCGCCAGGACTCGGTGTCGAGGGGGAGGACGTTCACCCGGCCCTCCGACGCGAAGATCATCCGACCGTCGGCCGTCCACGCGGCGGCGGTGGTCCGCGCGCCGAGGTCGAGCCGCAGCGCGAGCGTGCCGTCCGGGTGGTGCACGCGCATCCCCTCGTCGGTGGTCACGAGGAGCCAGCGCGCGTCGGCCGACCAGGCGAGCGAGATGACGCGCTCGCCGTCCCGCGCGCGCCACTGACGGACGCGCTCCCCCGTCTCCGGATCCCAGCCCCGCACCCAGCCGTCGAGGTCGCCGGTCGTCAGCTCCTCGCCGTCGGGCCGCCAGTCGGCGTCGTAGATGCGCGCCTCGTGGCCGCTCCAGCGGTTGACGACCTCCCCCGCGCGCGGGTCGATGAGGGCGACGGAGCCGTCGTAGCTCGCGGCCGCGAGGCGCCTCCCTGCGGGGTCGAAGCCGACCCACCACGCGCGCTCGCCGAACACCTCGAGCACGCGCCGCTCGCCGCGCTCGGGCGCCTCGAGGAGCACGCTGCCGTCGCCGCTCCCGATCGCCAGGGTTGTCAGGTCGGCGCCGCGCGCCAGCTCGTCCCCGAAGTGCGGGAGCGTGACGACGGAGATCGTCTCGGCCCGGCCCACGTCGTGGGTCCGCAGGGTCAGGTCCATCGCCGAGGTGATCAGCTGCGCGTCGTCGCGCCAGAGCAGCCCGCGGATCGGCGCGGAGTGACCCTCGAGCGCGAGCGCCTCGCGGCCGGTCTCGAGGTCCCAGAGGCGGACCACGCCGTCGTCCCCCGCGCTGGCCAGCCTCCGGCCGTTCGGCGAGACGCGGATGGTGTCGATCTCGGCCGCCGTCGGCGTCGGGAGCGCGAGGCCCGCGCGCGCGCTCGGGATCGCCCAGCTCACCACCCTGCGATCCTCACCGCCGCTGTAGAGGCGCCGACCGGACGCGTCGAAGGAGAGGGCGACCACGATCGAGCGGTGCCCCTCGAGCCTCGCCACGGGGCGGAAGGTCGCGGCGTCGACGACGGTGATCTCGTCCCAGCCGATGGCCAGCCACCGCCCGTCGGGCGAGCCCGCGAGGGCCTCACACGCGCCGCCCACCTGGGCCTGGGCGAGGACCGCGCCGGAGACCGGATCGAAACGTCGCAGGACGCCTTGCTTGTCGACGGTGACGACGCGGCCGCCCGGGTCGAGGATCGCGCAGTGCACGTACGAGCCGCCGTGCATGAGGCGGTGGCGAACCGCGCCCGCCTCGAGGTCGAGGACGACGGCCTCCGAGCCGCTGGTGCCCGCGACCGCGACCGGGGCGTCGCGCGCGCAGTCGAGGCGCCAGGGCAGGGCGCTCGTGAGCTGGAGCTCGCGCGTGACCGCGCCCGAGGCCGGGTCGAAGACGGCGACGCGCCCCTCGAGCCCCGCGGCGATCAGGCTCCCATCGTGCGCGAAGCAGACGCCGTAGACGCGGTCCGTCGGGTGCTCGAGCGTGCGGATCGGCCGCCCGTCCGGGAACGACCAGAGCCGCACCGTGCCGTCGTAGCCGCTGGTCGCGAGCGTGCCTCCCTCGCGGTCGAGCGCGGCCTGGAACACCGTGCCCGTGTGGCCCTCGAGCTCGCGGTGCACGCTGCCGTCGCGCGCGTCCCAGATGATCGCGCGCCGGTCGGCGCCCGTCGTGACCAGCCAGCGCCCGTCTTCGCTCGCGAGCACGTCGTAGATCCAGTCGGTGTGCGCCGAGAGCACGCGCTCGTGCGACGCGAAGCGGAGTGCGCGCGCCGCCGACCACGTGGCGGCGGGGCCGGCCAGGCGCGCGGCCTGGACCTCGGGCGGGAGCGCCGGCGCGAGCGCGTGGTGGGGGCTCGCCGGGTTCGCGGGCTGCTCCAGCAGGGCGCCCGCCGCGAGCACCTCCGCGCCGAGCAGATCGCCGCGCTGGAGTCGCCGCACCGCCTCCTGGGCGTGCACCTGCGCGAGCCGCTCGTGCGCCACCCGCTCCTGGTTCAGCGCCCGCTGCTCCGCCTCGACCGCGCGCGCCCGCTCACGCTCCGACTCGCGCTGCGCGGCCACGATCGCCACCGCGAACGCGACCGCCGACGCGGCGAGGATGGCGAGCGCCGCGGTGAGGGCCGGGTTTCGGCGCACGAAGCGCGTGATCAGCTCCCACGACGAGTAGCGGTACGCGCCGACCAGGCGCCCGGTGGTGAACGCCTCCAGATCGCGCGCCAGCTCACGGGCGTCGGCGTAGCGATCGGCCGGGTCACGGGCCATCGCCTTCTCGACGATGCCGATCAGGTCGGAGGGCGCGCTCGGCGCCCGCGTCGCGAGCGGGACCGGCGGCTCGGTCAGGAGCTCGACGAGGATCGCCTGCACGTCGGTCCCGTCGTAGGGCGGCTCCCCCGAGAGCGCGTGGTAGAGGAGGGCGCCCAGCGCGTAGACGTCGGCGCGCGCGTCGACCGGCCTCCCCATCGCTTGCTCGGGCGGCATGTAGCCCGGCGTGCCGACGACCGCGCCCTCCACGGTCAGCTTGCTCGAGCGGCGGCCGGCGCCGAGGGAGGAGGGCCGCTTCCCGGTGGTCGCGCGCTCGTCGCCGGCCGCGTCGCTGGCCTCCGGCGTGGGAGCCTCCTCGGGCTCGTCCATGAAGCGTGCGATGCCCCAGTCGATGACGACCGTCTCGCCGAACTCGCCCAGGAGCACGTTGGCCGGCTTCAGGTCGCGGTGGATCACGCCCTGCTCGTGGGCGTACGCGATCGCCTCCACGGCGGGGAGGATGCGGGGGACGAGGGCCAGCCGGGCGTCGGGGTCGAGCGCCTCGTCGACCACGTCGTCGAGCGGGCGGCCGCCGACGAGCTTCATCGCGTAGAACGGGCGCCCGTCGGGCCACTGGCCCACCTCGTACACCGGCACGATGCTCGGGTGCTGGAGCTGCGCGGTGATGCGGGCTTCGCGCTCGAAGCGCACGCGCAGCTTCTCGGAGCCGCCGAGCAGCTCCTTCAGCGCCACGTCACGCTGCGCCCGGAGGTCGCGCGCTCGCCGCACCACACCCATCCCGCCGCGCGCGACCTCACCGCCCATCTCGTAGTGATCGGGGTCGACGTCGACGAGCGCTGGCGCCTCGCGCTCCGGCTCGCCCGGCTCGGCCGGCGCCACGAGGGTGTCGGCGACCTCGTCGCCCGGCTCACCCTCCCCATGCCGTCGCGCCACGCGTCACTATCGGAGCCGCGCTCGGCTCCGGTCAAGCGGCGCCGGCCTGGGGACGCATCAGCGCGCGCGTCCAGGCGACGCGGCGCTGGAGCCACGCCTCGCTCGTGTTCTCCTTCGCGACCTCGACCGCGGCGCGCATGCGCTCGGCGAGCTCCTCGCGGTGGTCGGCGTAGTGGGTCAGGCGGTCCGCGAGGGCCTCGGTGGAGGGCCACGGCACGGTCTCGACGGCGCCCGTCGAGGCCTCGAGGTCGCGGTAGTAGTCGGTGCCGAACGCGAGGACGGGCACGCCGCTCGCCATGGCGTCCCAGGTGCTGCGCGGGGTGTCGTTGCTGAGCGGCGTGGCGAGCATCAGGTGTCGGGCGCGCACCTGATCGAAGAGCGGAGCGCCGTAGGGCACCGCGCCCTGGAAGCGCACGACCTCCTCGAGCCCGCGCGCCTTCTCTCGTAGGCGAGGCTCCTCGTCGCCGGTGCCGATCACGGTCAGGCGCACGTCCCGGCCGCGGGCGCGCGCCGAGGCGACCGCGTCGAGGCAGCGGTCGACCCCCTTGTAGGCGACGAGCCGGCCGAAGTAGACGGCCTCGAGCGGCCTTCGGGGATCGCGCACCGCGGCGATCTTCTCCTCGAGCGCGTCGGGCGCGATCAGGTGCTGGGCCTGGAACGCGACGTCCTGGAAGGTGCGCACGTTCGGGCGATCCGTGCCGTAGTCCGCGCGCTGCGCCTCGCTCTTGAAGAGCACGAGCGAGCAGCGCCGCGCGATCCAGTGGTGCTCGAGATCGCGGACGGGGTCGTAGAGGAAGCGGCAGAGCAGGTAGCTCTTCAGCGACCAGCGCCCGAGCTTCCGGTTCATCTCCGCGTCGCTCCGCAGATCGATGTCCGTGACGCTGATGGTCGGGCGGCCCTCGCGCACGCCCATCGCGAGGGACGCGATCTCGATCGGCCGGCGGAGATCGTGGCTGGGCCCGGAGTGCACGAGCGCGTGCTCACGCACGAGCCCCCGCAGACGTCGGAGCACCTCGGGCAGCGCGCGCGCGAAGTCGACCGTGCCGAGCTCCCCCGGATAGAGCGGCACCACGCGGATGCGATCGCGTTGGGCGTCGAGCACGCCGAGGTGCGCTTCGTTCGCCTCGAAGTCGGCTTGCGGCATGCCGACGGTGGCCACGGTCATCTCGTCGAAGGACGGCGCGAGGCGCGCCAGCAGCTCCCGCAGGTGCTCGCAGAAGGCGCTCTCCATCGCCGCGCGCTGCTCGTCGATGGTGAAGGCCCGCACCGGGACGACCATCAGGTAACGGCGTGGCTGTCGTACGTACATGGTTCCCCCCGTCGCGCGTCAGCGCGATCGTGTCTCGGGGGGACGCGGCGTCATGTGCGCACGGCGCGGCGCGGGGGCCACCGGTCTCCGGCGTGTGGTAGTTTGAACGTGGCCCAGCAGTCTCGAAGCAGCATCGGGGGGTGATGCACCAGGTCGCGCTGCCGGCGGTCGTCGACGCCGTCTTGTTCGCGCTCGCCGCGGTCCTCGGGGCTTCGGAGGCGCTCCTGTTCCGGACCACCCGCGACCGGCGGCATCTCTGGGCGGCGCTCCTCTGCGGAGGCGGGGCCGCGTTCGCGGCGCTGATCTTCGCGCACTACCACGCCGAGCCGCGGCACGTGCCCTGGCTCACGCGGATCGAGGGCGCGGTCATCGTGCTCGAGATCCACGCGTGGCTGATGCTGGCCCCGGCCGTGCTCGGGAGGCGTCCGCCGATCCGCCCCCGCCTCGTGCTCGCCTCCGCCGCGGTCACCGTCGGCCTCCTCCTGTGGGGCGACTCTTTGACCGGCACCACGACGCGCCCCATGCGCTGGCTCGACCACCCGTTCCCGCGCCAGGAGAAGACCGCCGTCGCGAGCGTGACCGTCGCCTACGGCGTCGCGGTCTCCACGTACATGCTCGCGTGGTTCGTGCGCCACGGCTGGGGCCGCGAGCGCACGGTCCCGTTCATCGCGGTGGGGCTGCTCTTCTGGATGGTCTGCGGGTTGCTCGACGTCCTGGCCACCTCGCTCGGCTGGACGGCGCCGATGCACTTCTTCGACGTCGGCGTGGTCGGCTTCGTGGTCGCGCTCGCGACGGTGGACGTGCGGGCGTACCTGGCGCTGATGCGCTCGACGCGGCTCGACTTCCACCGCCTGGTCGAGCGCGCGCCGGATCTCGTGGCCGTGCTGCGCGGGGAGCGGATCCTCTACGCGAACGCCGCGCTGCGCCGCGCGCTCGGGCGGGACTCCGTGGCCGGCGAGCTGGCCGAGGACGCGCTGGGCTTCGCGCTGGCCGAGCTGACGCAGTTCGGGGCGCCGACCGAGGCGTGGCTCGGCTCCGGCGACGCGCGGGTCCACGTGGAGCTGATCGCGCTCGAGGAGACCTTCGAGGGCGGTCCGGCGACGGTGCTGGTCGGGCGCGATCTCCACGAGCGCGACCAGCTGACCGCGCGGTCGATCGAGCTGGATCGCATGGCCACCATGGGCCGCGTGGCGGCGGGCGTGGGACACGAGATCAACAACCCGCTCGCCTACGCGATCCTCGCCCTCGAGGACGCGCGCGATCTGATGGGCGGAGGCGCGCCGGACGCGGACGTGCGGGAGCGGATCGAGACCGGGCTCGACGGCGCGCGGCGGATCCAGCGCATCGTGCAGGGGCTCCGGGGCGTGTCGCGCGGTCACGGCGAGCTGCGGCCGACGGACGTCGCGGAGGTGCTGCGCTCGGCCGTCGCCATCGCCGAGAGCGAGCTGCGGCACGCGGCGCGGCTCGAGCTCGACCTCGAGGACGTCCCGCCGGTGCGCGCCGACCCGACGCGCCTGTCGCAGGTCTTCGTCAACCTGCTCGTCAACGCGGCGCACGCGGTGCCCAAGGACGGGCCCGACGCGCAGCGTGTCCGGGTGTCGGTGCGCGAGTCGAAGGGCCTCGTGGTCTTCGAGGTGCTCGACACGGGGCCCGGGGTCCCGGAGGCGCGGCGCGAGGACATCTTCGCGCTCTTCTTCACGACGAAGCCGCCGGGCGTGGGGACCGGGCTCGGGTTGAGCATGAGCCGCGAGAGCATGCGCTCGATGGGCGGGCAGCTCGCGTACGTGCAGCGCGAAGGCTGGGGGGCCGGCATCCGCGGCGAGCTGCCGATCGCGAGCGCGGCCGTGGCGCCCGAGGCGGAGGCGCCGGTGGAGATCGCCACGCCTCCGCGTCGCCCGCGGGTCCTGCTGGTGGACGACGAGCCTCAGCTCCTCCGCGCGCTGAAGCGGTCGCTGCGCAAAGACGCCGACGTCGTGTGCGCCGAGTCCGGCGACGAGGCCATCGCGGAGCTCGAGCGGGACGGCGCGTACGACCTCGTCATCACGGATCTGCAGATGCCCAGCGGCAGCGGGGCGGATCTCTACGCCTGGGCCGAGGCCAACGCCCCCACCATCGCGGCCCGCATGCAGTTCGCCACCGGAGGCGCGTTCACGCCCGACGCGCGCGCCCTCGTCGAGCGCTTCCCCGACCGGGTGATCTACAAGCCCTTCGAGACGCTGGACCTGCGGCGCCGCATCGCCGAGTCGGTGCTCTGAGTCAGCCCCGTCCGGCGGCGAGGGCCGCGTCGCGGGTCGCGTCGTCGATGTCGAGGGCGCGGGCGAAGATCTCGAGCAGGGTGTCGGGGTCGCTCATCGGCGCGCGGCGGAAGGTGACCTCGCGGGTGCCGAAGCCCGAGCCGCGCAGGGCGAGCACCGAGACGAAGCGGAAGGCGTCGTCCTTCCACTCGCGGTCGAGGTCGGAGGCGACGAGGCGCACGGTGTTCTCGAGCGACTCGAGCGTGGAGACCCGCCGCGCGCACGCGCGCAGCTGCTCGATGGCCTCGTCGGGATCTCCCGTGAAGTGCGGGTGCGCGTCGAACAGGTGACGCAGGTTGTCGGCCTCGGCGTCGCTCACCTCGCCGTCCGCGAGCACCGCGAAGGTGAGGATCTCGCTGAGCGCCTCGCGCTTGTCGTGAAGCGCGCTCGCCGACTCGAGCGAGGGGTGGAAGAGCGTGGCGATCGACGAGCCGATGCTCGCCGCCCACCCCGCGGTCGCGGCCACGCCGACGCCGCCGACCAACACCGTGAGGGTCACTGGATCCACGGCGTGCAGTCTACCCGAGGATGCCGGCCACGCGCTCCACGACCCGACGGTCGGTGATCATCCAGCGGTGGAGCGGGACCGGGATCGAGTGCTCGGTCGCGCCCGGGAGTCGGCTCGAGCGCGGCGGGAGGATCATCAAGTCCATCGGGGTCCAGACGGTGTGCACGTCCACGTCGCCCCACGGATCGGGATCGCGCGCGAGCGAGCGAAGGAGCGCGCTCCCCGGTCGCATCTGCCGGACGCCCGCGAGCGGGAGCGCGTACGCGGTGGCCGTGCCGTGATGCGGCCCGCTGATCGAGACGAAGCGGCGGACCCGCGCGCGGCCCTCTCCGCGCTGGATCCAGAAGCGGCTCACGAGCGCGCCCATGCTGAAGCCGACCAGGTCGATCGCGCTCCCCAGCGCGCGCGCCGCGGCGTCCACCTGCTCGGCCATGTGCTCGACGGACACGCTCCCGTCGTTGGGCCGCAGATCGATCGCGCGGACCGTGTGCCCGCGCCGCTCGAGGGCGCGTCGCATGACGTCGAAGCGCGCGCCGTCGTCCCAGATGCCGTGCACGAGCAGGACCGCCACGCCCGGGGGATACGTGTAGAGTCAGCCCGTGTCGAATCAGCAGGCGTCGAAGGGGACGCGGGACGTGGTCGTGGTGGGGGCCGGCCTCAGCGGCCTCACCGCGGCCCGGCGCCTGAAGGAGGCCGGGCGCGACGTGCTCGTGCTCGAGGGCCGCGACCGGGTCGGCGGCCGCACGCTCTCACGGCGCCTCGGGGACGACGTGATCGACCTCGGCGGTCAGTGGATCGGCCCGACGCAGCGGCGCGTGGAGCGCCTGGCCGAGGAGCTGGGCGTGGCCACGTTCGCGCAGCGCTGCGACGGCCGGAAGGTGCTCGACCTCGGCGGGCGGGTCCGCACCTACGCGGGCGACGTGCCCTCGGTCGGGCTGCTCGGGCTGCTCGAGACCCAGCTGGCGATCTGGCGGCTGGGCGCGCTCGGCAAGCGGGTGCCGCTCGACGCGCCGTGGCGCACCGAGGGCGCGGAGGCGCTCGACGGACAGACGCTCGAGGGCTGGATGCGGCGGCACCTCCGCACCTCGGCGAGCCGCGAGATGCTCGCGATGGCCACCCGCGCGATCTTCGCGGTGGAGCCCTCGGAGCTGTCGTTTCTGCACTTCCTCTTCTACCTGCGCTCGGGCGGCGGGCTGATGCGGCTCGCGCAGGTGCGGGGCGGCGCGCAGGAGCGGCGCTTCATCGGCGGCGCGCAGCAGCTCAGCGAGCGGCTCGCGGAGCGGGTCGAGGTGCGCTTCGAGCACACGGTGCGCGGAGTCGAGCAGTCGGAAGACGACGTGCTGATCCACACCGACGCGGGCGACGTGCGGGCGCGCCGGGTGATCATGGCCATCCCCCCCGCGCTCGCCGATCGGATCGACTTCGCGCAGCCGCTGCCGGCCATGCGGGACCAGCTGCTCCAGCGCATGCCGATGGGCTCGGCCATCAAGTGCATCGCGGTCTACGAGCGGCCCTTCTGGCGGGAGCGCGGGCTGTCGGGCGAGGGCCTGTCGGACCGCGGCCCCGTGCGGCTGACCTTCGACGACTCGTCGCACGACGGCGCGCAGCACGCGTTGGTGGGCTTCCTGCTCGGAGAGACCGCGCGCGCGTGGACGGGGCGCGACCCCGACGCGCGCAGGGCGGCCGTGCTCGAGAGCCTCGCGCGGCTCTTCGGGCCCGAGGCCCTGCGCCCCACGCACTACGTCGACCAGGACTGGATCGCGGAGCCGCTCAGCGCGGGCTGCTACGTCGGCGTCATGCCGCCCGGGGTGATGACCACCGTCGGCCGCGTCCTGCGCGAGCCGTGCGGACACATCCACTGGGCGGGCACCGAGACGGCGACCACCTGGAACGGCTACCTCGACGGCGCGATCGAGGCGGGCGAGCGCGCCGCGACCGAGCTCCTCTGAGAGGGCTACACCTCGCGGACTTCGATCTCGCGAATGTCCGGCGCGTGCAGCCCGGCCGACTGCGCGATCCAGCGGCTCAGGTCGAGCGTGGTCACCACGCCGACCACGCGGGTCTCCCGGTCGACGATGGGGAGGCGGTGCACGCCCTCGTAGGCCATCAGCGCCGCGGCCTCCGCGACGGTGCTGTCCTCGGTCAGCGCGAAGACCACCGGCATCATGACGTCCCCCGCGGTGAGCGGCTGACGGTCACGCTGGGTGCCCAGGTCGCGCCACGCGCAGAGCAGATCGGTCTTGCTCACGATCCCGAGCAGGTGCCCCTCCGCGTCGACCACCGGCGCGCCGCCGATGCCCTCTTCGATGAGCGACTCGAGCAGCTGATCGGCGGGGAGGGACAGATCGCTGACCGCGATCTCGGTCTGCATGATGGCCTTGATGGGGACCTGCGTCGGGTCCCGCTCGAGCGACCGGTTACCAGATGAGCGACGCGGGCCGCGGGGCCCCTCGCCGGCGATGCTTGTAGGTGTCGGCATGGTCCAGAGACCGTGCAAGCGAGGCGCCGCCGCCGTGGTGGGGAGATGCGCGCCCACCCGCGCGCAAGATTGGCGTCGTCAGGGCGCGGCGAGCTCTCCGAGCGCGCCGACCGCGTCGAGGTAGTCGGCGCGGACCGTCACCATGGGGGTGACGATCCCGATCCGCGTGCCGGTCGGGATGCCGGTCGCGGTGGTCGTGCCCGCGATGGTGACCTCGGTGGGCGGCGCGAGGCCGACCAGGGGGAGGGCGGGCATCGACTCGTTGAGCGAGAGCGAGACCATGTGGTGGCCGAGCACGGCCGCGAAGCCGCGCACGGTCTCGCGGTCGGCGTCGGACATGCTGGAGGGCATCGCGATGGTCAGCTCGGAGAGGCGATCGATCTGCCAGCTCGGGTCGGCGCCCGCGCCGTCGGTCAGGGACGCCTCCGCGGTCATCGAGATCTGCACGGGCACGCCGCCGCCGTAGGGCGCGCCGCCGGAGAGGGTCGCGGTCACCCCGCCGATCATCACCGAGAGGCCCGCGTCGGTCGCGTCGGCCACGAGGGGGAGCACCGCCTCGACCTGGATCATGTCGGGCGCGACGATCATGTCGGGCGCGACGATCATGTCGGGTGCGACGATCATGTCGGGTGCGACGATCATGTCGGGAGCGACGATCCCGCTCGTGCCGCCCGCCGACCAGTGCACGTGCAGGAACTGGTTGAGCACCGCCTCGCTCATCACGATGGCGCCGGGCTCGGTGGCCGTGATGGTGCCGGTCACGTCCGCGCTCGCGAGCGTGATGCCGCGCTCGAGGGGACCCGGGCCGCCCGCGCCGACCCGGAAGTAGCGCGTGCCCATCGTGACCAGGACGTGGGTGGGGTCGAGCGTGGTCTCCGCGATCACGCTGTCGACGCCGATCTCGATCGGGGCGCCGCCGACCCCGGGGACGCTGGCCATGCGCGGGGTGACCGCCTCGGCTTCGTCGAACGCCGTGTTCGCCACGCCGCCGATCGCGTCGGAGAGATCGGGCGCGAGGAACTGCGTCAGGTAGCCGGGGTTCATCGCGTCCGGGATCGGCAGGGGAGACGGCGAGTTGGCCGAGACCAGGTAGTCGACGATCGCGGCCTCGATCGACGGCCGGTCGAACATGTCGGCGTCCGGCATGTCGGCCGTGATGCGTCCCATCTCCGGGTGCAGGGGAGAGAAGGTGAGCACGTAGGCGTCCATGCCCGGCATGTCGCTCGGCTCGATCGTCACCGGGAGCAAGACGTCCTCCAGGGTGACCGAGCCGGTCTCGTCGAAGAGGACCTCGCCGCCCACGAAGCCGGTGGCGCGCAGGGGGATCACGAGCGTCGCGGCGCGGAGCTCGAGGAAGATCTGCTCGCCCATGGACGTCACGGAGTGCCGCTCGCCGGTGACGCTCACCGGCCCGAGGATCTCGAGCCCGTCCACCGCGTCGAAGCACGAGCCGCAGTAGGTGGAGACGTCGACGGGGATGTACGGCGTCGGCAGGGTGAAGCGAAAGCCGTTCGCCCCGAGCGCGTTCGCGACCGTCACGTCGATCGCCTCGGCGATGTTGGTCACGCCGCCGCCGGGCGTGCCCTCGCCGCTCAGCGTGTCTTGCTCGAACCGGGCGTGCACGGCCCCCTCGAGCACGCTGTCGGCGGGCTGAAAGCGCGGCGCGGCGAGGAAGGTGCAGAGCTGCTCCTGGGTCACCTCGCCGGTGGTCGCCTCGACGCGCACGGTGTTGACGCCGAAGCGCACGTCGAGCGCGAGCTCCACGAGGTCGTCGGCGTCGGGCGTGACCTCGACGTCGTTCAGTCGCACTGCGTCGGCGCCGATCACCCGCACCGAGACGTTCACGCTCGCGCCTTCGACGAGCTCCACCGCGTCGCCGATCTCGGGCGAGACGCACTCGATGGTGGCCGGCGGGGGCCCGGCGTCGACCGGTCCAGAGTCGCCAGGGCCGCTGTCGCCGGGCCCGCTGTCGGCCGGACCGCCGTCGGCCGGTCCTGCGTCCGGCATCGCGGGGGCGCCGTCGCAGCCCAGGACAGCGCCCAGCGAGAAAGCGACGACGAGGCTCAGGCGGAGGGCGGCGCGCGGCTCGCTCCAGTACGGCATGCGAACGATGCTAGCACCGAGCTGCGCATTGGCCCTGGCGGCGGCCCGGCGCGGGCTCCATACCGCGCACCGTGAGCGAACCCGATTCGAGCTCGGTCAAGAGCGGCGCGGTGATGGCCGTCGTCGCCTACAGCCTCTGGGGGCTGCTGCCGATCTACTGGAAGCTGCTCGGCGCGGTGCCCGCGATCGAGGTGCTGACCCACCGCATCGTCTGGTCGCTCGGCTTCATCGCGGTCCTGCTGTTCGCCCGTCGGGGCTGGCGTCGGACCCTCGGGTTCCTGCGCGATCGCGAGACGCGCGGCGCGATGCTGCTCTCGACGGCCCTGATCGCGACCAACTGGTTCATCTTCATCTGGGCCGTCAGCGCCGATCGCGTGACCGAGGCGAGCCTCGGCTACTACATCAACCCGCTGTTGAACGTCGCGCTCGCGCGCGTCTTTCTCGGAGAGCGCCTTCGCCCGCTGCAGGGCGTGGCCGTCGCGCTCGCCGCCATCGGCGTGGTCACGCTGACGGTGATGCGGGGGGAGCTGCCGTGGGTCTCCGTGGTGCTCGCCGTCTCGTTCGCGCTCTACGGTCTGGTCCGCAAGCGCACGCCGGTCGGCGCGGTCGAGGGGCTCGCCATCGAGACGGGGCTCGTGACGCCGCTCGCCATCGGCTACCTGCTGCTGCTGAGCCCCCCGCTCGGCCACCTCGTCACCGCGGACCCCGTCACGGTGGGCCTGCTCGTCGGCGCGGGGGTGATCACCGCGGTGCCGCTGCTCGCCTTCGCGGGCGCCGCGCGTCGGCTCCGCTACACGACGCTCGGCATGATCCAGTACCTCGCCCCCACGCTCCAGCTCGGCTGCGCGGTGCTCCTCTACGGCGAGGCCTTCACGCAGGCGCACGCGATCACCTTCGGGCTGATCTGGATCGCGGTGCTGCTCTACGTGATCGACATGCTGCGCCGTCCATCGCCCGACCCGGCGCCCGCGCGCTCAACGTGAGAGCCAGCGCTCGAGCAAGGCGCGCTGCGCCGCGCCGAGCGGACGATCCGGCGGCATGCGCCGCGCGGCGTCGGCCGCGGTGCGCACGGCGAGGACCGTCCTCCCGTCCTCCGTCCGCAGCCAGCCCTCGCGGGCCATCGCGCGGAGCGCGCCGGTCGGGTCCGTCCCGATGAAGTCGTGGCAGGGCGCGCAGCGCGGCCGCAGCACCGACGCGTGCAGCGAGGTGAAGAGCGCGTCCGCCTCGAGCGTCTCGGCCGCGACCGGCTCCGCGCGCGCCTCGCCCCGGTGCGCGGCCCAGCGATCGCGCGACATGCGCAGCACGGTGCCGTTGGTGTCCTCGACCAGCCAGAGGCTCCCGTCGCGCGCCTGCGCCATGCCCACCGGGGAGCCGCGCGGGCCGAGGTCCGACGCGTCCCAGCCCGCGATGATGTCGGTCGGTGTGGCGTCGGCAGGGGGCAGCCCGTCCGCGCCGACCGGGAGGCCGATCACGCGGTGGCCGGGGCTCCGGTACCCGTGGAGCGAGATCAGCAGCAGCCCGTCGAGCGCGCCGAGGTGCGCGCCGCGGTAGTACAGCATGTCGAGCGGCGCGCCGTGGGGAGGCAACAGGAGATGGGGCGGCGTGTAGGCCGGGTTGTCCTCGCAGCCGAACGACGAGTGCGTCCACTCCGGGTCGCGCTGGTCGCGGTCCCAGCAGTACGGCCAGCCGTAGTGCGCGCCGCGGCGCAGGATGTTGAGCTCCTCGTGCGGGCGGCTGTCCTCGCGGAAGTCCACGCCGTTCTCGGCCTGCAGGAGCGCGCCGCTCTCGTGCGCGGCCAGCGCGACCGAGTTCCGCAGGCCGTGCGCGAAGTACTCCGGCTCACTCGACCAGCTGCGCGGGCCCGTGCGGGCGAAGCGCCAGACGGCGCCCGTGTGGCGCGCCTCGTCGACGCAGCGGTCGGCGGGCAGGGCCTCGAGGCAGCGGTCGGTGCCCGAGCCCATGTTCACGATGAGGTCTCCGTCCGCGCTGAAGACGAAGCTGGTCAGCGGGTGGAAGCGCACCGGGCGGTCGGGGAGCGCGATCGGCAGGTCGTCGACCACCGTCTCCATCGTGCCCGCGGGATCGTCGGCGGCCGGGTCGAAGCGCCGGATCCGCTGGACCTCGCCGACATAGATCCAGCCGTCCGGGCCGACGCGTCCACCGTGCGGGCGATCGAGCCGCTGGGCGATGCGCGTCGCGTCCCAGCCGTCGTCGCCGCGGGTCAGCCTCCAGAGCCGGCCGGCGCGGCTGCGGCGGGCGCCGTGGTCGACGATCCACATGACGTCGTCGCGCTGCGGGTCGGTGACCACCGAGCGCGGTCGGAAGCGTCCGCGCGCCTCCGCGATTGCGGGCAGCTCCGCGTGCGCGACGAGGCCGACGCAGGTGCCCTCCGGGGTGTCGAGCGAGAGGGCGGGGAGGCCGTCGCAGTCTCTCCCGAGGTCGACCTGATAGGGGCCGCGTGCCTCCACGCGAGAGGGCGGCGCGGGCTCGGGCTCGGGCTCGGGTGGCTCCGGTTCGGGAGGCGTCGTCGGGGGCTCGACCTCCACAGCGGGCACCTCGGGCACCTCGGGCGCGGGCGGGCGCGGCGGCGGCTCGCGATCCTCTCCGCAGGCGAGCGCGATCGTCAGCGAGAGCGTCAGCCCGATCGCGCGCCTCGGCCCCACGCGCCTCGGCTCCTCTCAGAACACGTAGCGCATGTACGCGCTGCCGTGGATCCCGAGCGCCGGCGACTCGCCCCCCGCGCCCTCGAGCGACGGGTAGTGGCGCACGCCCCCGAGCAGGCCGATCGAGTGGTGGCGCGCGCGCAGGTGCCAGTCGATGCCCAGCTCGCCGCCGTAGGCGATGCCGATCGTGCTCGCGTCCGGGAAGCCGTAGAGGTCGAGGATGTCGGTCGTGGCGACCATCAGCGCGAACTGTCCGCTGAGCCAGATGGCGAACGCCTCGGTGAAGTTGGCCTGCACGCGCAGCGAGGCGCTCCCGCCGACGATCTCGAACGCGGTCTGCGCGGGCGGCGGCGGCGCCTCCGTGTTGTGCATCGAGCCCTCGGCCGAGAGCAGCACCATCAGCCAGTCGAACAGCTCGTAGCCGGCCGAGATCACCGCCCACGGCCCGACGCTCACGAGGTCGCCGATGCCGCCGACGAACCCCATCGCGCCGATCTGCGCCTCGACGAAGAAGCCGTGCGCGTAGAGATCGCGGCTGATCGGGATGGCCTCGGGCGGCAGGCGCTCGACGTCGAGCCGCGTGAGGTCGGGCTCCTCCGTGGCGATCTGCCCCTCGTCGTCCGACGCGTCTTGCGCCGAGGCGGCCGACGTCCAGGCGAACATCATCGCCAGCATCAGCAGGCGCAGGGCGGGTGACCCGAGCACGGACCGGAGCCTATCGGTGCGCCGACCGTGGCGTCAATGACCCCGACAAGGGTGCGAAATCATGAGCACAACGCCGGCGCTTGAATAGGCGAGGAGCGAGCGCGGTCCGAATTCGCGTAGCCGGGAGCTTCCCGGAAGGAGACGACGATGAAGAAGACGACGATGACCCTGGCCGCGCTCGCGGCCCTCGCCATCGCCGGGGCGCCCCTGGTCGGGGACGCGCAGCAGACCACCTCGGCCGCGACCGTCGCCGCGCAGGTGCAGGGCTTCTACGACCAGACGAGCACCGTGCAGAGCGCCTTCTACCAGTCGCACTACGACCGCATCTACCGGCGCACGACACGCTCGCGGGGTGTGCTGACCATCTCGCGCCCGGGCAAGCTCCGCTTCGACTACCTCGGCGGCAACGGCAAGGTCGTCGTGAGCGACGGCGCGACGATGACGGTGTACGAGCCCGGAGACGACGGCGGCGCGGGCCAGTACGCCCAGGCGCCCGTCCGGGAAGAGGGCATCCCCTCGGCGCTCGCCTTCCTCACCGGGGGCGCTCGGCTCGACCGGGACTTCACCTTCCGGCTCCGCGACGCCTCGGCCTTCCGCTGGGACGGGCACGTGCTGGAGCTGCGCCCCCGCCGCGACGAGCCCGCCTACCGCCGCGTCTTCCTCTACGTGGACGACGACCCCCGCGCGGCGGGCGTGGTGCGCCGGGTGCTCATCCAGGACCACGACGGCAACCTCAACCGCTTCGACTTCCGGCGGACGCGCTTCAACCGGGACGTCAGCGAGGGGCGCTTCGAGTTCTCGCCCCCGCCCGGCGCGCGCCGGATCTGACTTTTCTCTCTTCGGCGTGAAACGATCGCCCATCTCCACCCCACCTCTCGTACCGAGGTGGGGTATTCTCGTTGCGCCGCTGAGCCGTGCGCGGCGGGTCGTGTCTCTCCCACCTGCGAACATCGGGACGCCGAGGGCCTCCCGGGGGGACTGACCGAGCGCGGCATGCTCGCTGCAGGAGAGATGGATATGCGACAGATCATCGGACTGAGCCTGGGCCTCGTGTTGCTCGTGGGGGGATGCGACGGGAACGACGGAAACGTGCCCGAGGCGGGGCCTCCTCCCATCTCGGGCGGCACGCTCCACGCCACCGCGGACGCCCGCTACGCCATCGTCTCGGATCCCGCCCGCGCCTCGATCTTCGTGGCCGACCTGGCGAGCGCCAGCCAGCTGCATCGCCTCGAATTGACTGCGGAAGACGAGCCCGGCCGGATCGCGGAGGACGCCGAGGGGCGCGTCTTCGTGGTCCTCCGCCGCGCGGGTGAGGTGGTCACGCTCGACCCCCGCGGGGGCACGATCACCGAGCGCCGCGAAGTCTGTCGAGCGCCCCGCGGCATCGACGTGGACCCCGACGGGGACCTGGTCATCGCGTGCGCCGAGGGGGTGCTCGTCCGCATGCCGGCGACGGGAAGCGGGCTGCACACCGTGAAGCTCCCGCCCGATCTGCGTGACGTGGTGGCACGGGATGGCAGGACCTACGTCTCCCGCCTCCGGACCGCGGAGATCCTCGTGCTCGAAGGCGACCGCGTGGTCACGACCATGCGCCCCACCTCCATCAGCACGGACGAGGACCCCTTCGGCCGGAGCCTCGAGCCCACGGTCGCCTGGCGCATGCGCGGGGTCCCGGGCGGCGTGATGCTGGTGCACCAGAACTCGGTCTCCTCGCAGCTCGGCGTGCTCGGCGGCTCGAGCGGCGTCTACTACGGCGGTGACTGCTCGCTCGGCGTCGTTCGCGCGGTCGTCACGATGTTCTCGGTCCCGGCCGAGGATCCCAGCCTCTTCCAGAGCACGGCCGTCGCCGTCGATGGCGCGAGCCTCGTGGTCGACGGCGCGATCGAGGAGGCGACCGGCCGCATCTACGTCTCGGCCGCGGCGGAGACCGGGCCCAGCACCTTCGGGGGCCGCGGCTTCGGCTTCTCCGGCGCGCGCATCCTCGAGCCGCGCGGCATGTCGAGCATCCCGACCTGCTTCGCCTCCGGGTCCGGCGATCAGCTGCGCGGCGGCGACTTCGCGGCGACGGCGGTCGCGCCCATCCCGGGCGGCGGCATGGTCGTGCAGTACCGTGACCCGTCCATGCTCGTGGTCGACCATGGTCGCTCCCCGCTCGCTGGCGGCGAGCCCTCCACCCGGCAGATCGCGCTCACGGGCGGGCCGGTGCAGCACTTCGGACACGCGCTCTTCCACGAGGCGGCGGGCACCGGCGCGACCTGCGCGGGCTGTCACCCGGAGGGCGCCGAGGACGGTCACACCTGGCTCTTCGAGTCCGGCACCCGCCGCTCGCAGACGCTGACCGGCGGCATCCTCGAGACGGCCCCGTTCCACTGGGACGGCCAGGTCGGCGGCTCCACCGGCGTGATGGAGGGCACCTTCGTCGGGCGCATGGGCGGGCAGATGCCGCGCGCGGAAGAGATCGAGTCGTTCAGCGCGTGGATCGACGCCCTGCCGGCCATGCCGGGCGAGCCCATCGCGGACACGGGGGCGGTCGAGCGCGGCCGGACCCTCTTCGAGGACGACGCGATGGGCTGCGCGAGCTGCCACTCGGGCCCGCGCCGCACCAACAACCAGTCGATCGACGTCGGCACCGGCGGCCGCTTCCAGGTCCCCGGCCTCTACGAGCTGAGCTACCGCCCGACGTACTTCCACGACGGCTCGGCCGACAGCCTCGACGCGGTGGTCGCCAGCCACGGCAACAGCACGAGCCTCGACGACACCCAGCGCGCCGACCTCGTCGCGTTCCTTCGCACGCTCTGATCCCGGGGTCGCGCCCGCACACGCACGAGACCATGAGCATCCGTTCGAGACAGCGCGCGGCGTGGTGGGCGCCCCTTTGCCTCCTGCTCCTCTGGGCCACCAGCCCCGCGGCAGCCCAGGCCCCCCACCCGGAAGCGGGCGCGGACCCGGGCTCGGAGACCGACTCGGACTCGGATGCGGACGCGGCTGCGGACGCGGGAGCGGATGCGGACTCGGGTGCGGACTCGGACTCGGATGCGGGGGCGGACTCGGATGCGGACGCGGCTGCGGACGCGGACGCGGGAGCGGTCGCGGAGGCGGACTCGGGAGCGGTCGCGGAGGCGGTCGCGGGAGCGGACGCGGGGACGGACGCGGAAGCGACCGCCTCGGGAACGAGCACCACCGCGACGATCGACGAGCTGGACGGGGTCTCTCCCTCCGCCTCCCCCGACTCCGGCTTCGAGAGCGCGTTCGACGACGAGTTCGCGGATCTCGACGGCTACCTCGGCGAGCACGCGAGCACGTGGAACCTCGACGACGGCGAGGGCGAGGGCGAGCCCTGGCAGGACTACGACCCGCCCTACTCCTACCAGGGGCGCTCGCTGGCGCGGGTCGGCCTGCAGCTGCGCGTCGCGGGCCTGCCGGGGGGCAAGCCTCCGGTGCCCGAGGGTCCCCTCGGGGAGCTCGGGTTCGTGTTCGACACACGCTACTCGGCCTTCAGCGCCTGGCACTTCCGCGCGGTGCTCGCGGTGAGCGCCCAGAACGTCGGCCGCGCGTACGAGGGCGGCGGCGCGGTGGCGGTGAGCAGCCCGTTCGCCATCCGACTTCGGCTGCTGCCCGTCGCGTTCGACGCCGGGGAGTGGCTGACCCTCCGTTTCGGGCCGGACATCGGCATCCAGTGGGCGGAGGAGTCGGGCGCGGGCGGGACGTTCGAGGTCTTGTTCGGCACGCTCGGGGAGGTCGCGCTGCGCCTGCTCGACGAGCGCCTCGAGGTCGCCGTGCACGGAGGCTTCCAGTTCACCGCGGTGGGTCGCGTGACCCGCTTCAATTTCGGGCGCGAGCTCGTGCCTCAGGGCGTCCTCGGAGGGAGCGTGGCGTGGCTCTTCGACTGAGATGCGCGCTCGTGTTGCTCGCCACGCTCGCGGCGTCGGGGTGCCTCCCCCAGCGCTCGATCGGGCACTTCGCGGACAATGGGTTTTACCATACGCGAGATCACTACCGCGTGCGGTACGCCGACGGTGAGGCGTCGCGCGGGCTCGTCCCCGGCTGGGACCTGGTGAACTTCCACCACGGCGAAGACGGCCAGCCGGTCCAGGCGCGGAGCGAGCCACAGTGGTGGTCGGGCTACGACCTGCGCGAGTACGGGGTGCACCGCGGCCGAGTGACCCGGGCCGAGCGCTGGGATCTCCGCTTCGCGCGGGGCGACGACGCGATCTTCTCCCGGACCGTGCCTCTGAAGCCGTCCTGGGCGAGCTACGATCTCCCGACGCTGCTCCGCTACGCCGTGCACGCCATCCAGGCGCGCTACGCCGGGGCGCCGGATCTGCTCGGGACGGACGAGGGGTTGCCGGGCTTCGTGCGGGTGATCAGCGAAGGTGACGCGGTGGTCGACGGCCGACCGGCGCGCTTCATCACCTTCGACCATCAGGACCGGCAGAGCCGCCAGAGCGCGCGGCGCGTGACGCTGGTGGCGATGCGCCCGGGCCAGCACGCGTGGCGCGTTCGCCGCTGGCGGGTCCCGATGCTGCTCGTCTTCGGCGTGGTCACGGAGCCGGGAGCGCACCGGGAGAGCCGCGCGGACTTCGAGGGGCTCGTGAGCCGGGTCGACGTGCGCTGAGAGACAGCGCTACGGGGCGGCCATCATCATCATCATCGCCGCCGCGTCGGCCGGGCCGAAGAGCGCGGGCTGCGGCGCCATCCACGGCTCGGCGTCGCCCTGCACCAGCACGCCGCGCACGTCGCGCACGCGGAGCGTGTACTCGAGCAGGACCGGGACCGGCGACTCGCTGCGGATGCCGACCCGGAGGCCCGTCAGCGCCGGGATCGCGTCCGGGATGTACATCTGCGAGCGCCGGTCGTTGGCCGACTGGTTGTCGAAGTAGACGATCTGGTTCGGGTTCGGCGCCATGTTCACGACCGTCGCGAGGTCGACCGCGATCTCGTCGATCTCCTCCTCGCGGATCGTGCCGCTCAGGCGCTCCCCGGGCCCGAGGCGGTAGGTGCGCTCCCACTGCGAGAAGTCGATCTGCAGCTCCTCGTCGACCACCTGCACGCCCGGGTTGTACTCGTGGAACTCGTTGATGCCGTTGAGCACCACGCCCGCGGTGACGCTGCTGTCGGGGGACAGGTTGGAGAGCGTGAAGTCGACCTGGATCTCGAGGTCCCCGCGCCGCAGCCACGGCAGCTGCGCGTAGGGGATCTGCATGTCGCCCACGTCGCCGAGGGCGGCCAGCTCCTCCGCCGTCGGCTCGCGGAGATCGATCAGCACCCGCTCCTCGAGGAGGTAGAGGTTTCCGTCCTCGGACTCGAAGAAGGGGGGCGTGGTCTCGTCGATGGCCATCGCGAAGATGCCGCCGCCCTCGGGCGTGATGTAGCGCTGCTCCTCCAGACAGCCGGAGAGCAGGAGGGCGAGCACCGAGAGAGACAGGACCGGGGCGTGGAAGGTCGCGCGCATCGTGGAGTTCCTCTGCGCAAGCATCGTACCGCACCCGGGGCGGGCGATCATCGATCTCCGAGGGGTCCGCCGCCCCCGATCGTCGGCTCGGGGTGGGGGCTGCCGCCCTATCTCTGGAGCAGGTGTGGGACCTTTCGCGAGCCCTCGTCCCGGAGGCGCAGCGCCAGGTCGATGCGGGCCGCCGCGTTGATCAGCCCGAGGTGGCTGAACGCCTGCGGGAAATTCCCCAGCAGCACGCCGGTGTTCGGGTCGATCTCCTCCGCGAGGAGCCCCAGGTGGTTGCTCCCCTCGGCGTGGGCCACGAACACCTCCTGCGCCTCCTCGATCCGCCCCGCCATCGCCAGCGCCTCCGCGAGCCAGAAGCCGCAGAGCACGAACGCGCCCTCCGGGCCGCCGACGCCGTCGTCCATGCGGTAGCGGTGCAGGAACGGCCCCGTCGACAGCTCCGCGCGGACCCAGTCCACCGTCTGGGCGATCAGGGGGTGGTCCGGGGGCAGGAAGCCGCAGATCGGATAGAGCAGCAGCGCCGCGTCCGGCTCGTGCAGCCCGTAGGCGCTCACGAAGTGCCGGCCGTTCGGGTCGAGCCCGTTCTTGAGGATGTCGTCGTGGATCTGTCGGGCCCCGCGCTCCCAGACCTCGCGTCGCTTTCCGTCGCCGAAGAGCTGGGCCAGGCGCTGACCGCGGTCGAGCGACATCCAGCACATCAGCTTGCTGTGCAGGTTGTGGCGGACCTCGCCGCGAGGCTCCCAGATGCCGTGGTCCGGCTCCGTCCAGCGCGTGCGCATCACCTCGATCACGTCGCGGAGGTGGCGCCACGCGCGCAGGCCGAGCGAGCCGCCGAAGCGCTCGTAGAGCCACGCCGCGTCCACGAGCGCGCCGCCGATGTCGAGCTGCAGCTGGTGCCGCGCCCCGTTGCCGATGCGCACCGGGCTGCTGTCGCCGAACCCGCGCAGGTGCGCGAGCGCCTCCTCCTCGGGCACGTGGTCCCCGTCGACCGTGTACATGATTTGCAATTGCCCATCATGGCGATCGAGCGCGTCGCGGACGAAGTGGAAGAACTCGCGGGCCTCGGTGCCGTAGCCGATGAGGTTGGCCGCGCGGATGGCCATCGCCGCGTCCCGCGTCCAGGTGTAGCGGTAGTCCCAGTTGCGCCCGCCGCCGATCCACTCGGGGAGCGAGGCGGTCGGGGCCGCGGTCATCGCGCCGGTGGGGCCGTGGATCAAGAGCTTCAGCAGGAGCGCCGAGCGCTGCACGTGGTGTCGCCACGGGCCCTCGTAGGTGATCTTCGAGGCCCACTCGCGCCACTTCGCGCGCGTCGACCGCAGGTGCTCGTAGGGGCGGTAGCCCTGGACGGGCTCGGGGCCGGGCGCGCCCCAGCTGAGCACCATCCACTTCCGCTCGCCCGCGCGCAGCTTCACGCGCGCCTTCAGGCCGCCCTCGGGGCGCTCGGTCCAGGTGGCGCTCTCCATCACCGCGACCAGCGTGTCCCCCGCGCTGCTCCGCGCGAGCGCGCCGGCGCCGTCGACCTCGAACCGGGTCTCGGCCCGGCCGTAGTCGAAGCGCGGGTCGAAGACGACGTCCATCTCCACCTCTCCCTCGACGCAGTGCACGCGGCGGTGGATCTCGTGGATCGACGCGCGGGGGTCATCGCTCCACGGCATGTAGTCGGTCATGCGGACGACGCCCTGCCTCTCGATCTGGAAGAGCGTCTCCAGCACGTTCGTGTCGGGGTCGTACCGCTGCAGCGACTCGAAGGGGCGCCGGGCCGGGGTGATCGCGGTCATGCCGCCGCGGTCCTTGTCGAGGATGGCGCCGAACACGCTCGGGCTGTCGAAGCGAGGCATGCACGCCCAGTCGATGACGCCGTCGACGCGCACCAGGGCCGAGGTGACCCCGTCGCCGATGATGCCGCGGGCGCCGATCGGGAGCTCGCCGTCCGGGAAGTCCTCGGTGAACCGGAAGGGACGGTTGAGTCGCTTGGCCGCGCTGTAGAGATCCATGCAGCGGAGCCTATATGCGCGTTGACCGATGGGACCAGACGGGAGAACCTGAGACGTGCCCACACGACGAGTCCGAGAGCTGGCCGAAGAGCTCGCGCGCGAGCTGGAGCGCGACGGCGCGCTGGACGCGAAGACCCGCGACGCGCTCGCGGAGCTGCGCGGAGAGGTGGAGTCCGCGCTCGAGGAAGACGCGCCGGCCTCGCCGCCCTCCGCGCGGGCGCACGGCTTCGTGGAGCGCTTCGAGCGCGATCACCCGGAGCTCACCGCGCTGGTGCAGCGCCTGGCCGACGCGCTCCAGGCGGCCGGGCTCTGAGAGACCGACGGTCTCGGCGGCCGTGATTCGAGCGACCGTGAGCGGACCGATCGGCAAACGGGTCCGCCCGTGCTATCGCCCGTCGGATGAGCGGCAGGTACGCGTGCATCATCCTCGACTTCGACGGCACCTTCACCGACGTCGAGCGCGAGGCCGTTCCTTTCCTCGCTCGCTATCGGGAGGGTCTCGCGGCGCTCATCGGCCGCGATCTGGACGACGCCTGGGGCCGGGCGGTGGCCGCGGTGGAGTCGGATCTGGACGCCCACGGCTTCGAGTTCGACGGGCGCATCGTCGCGCCGTCGCACGCCGATCCGTACATCCTGGCCACCAGCGTCGCGCGCCTCGTGCTGGCCGAGGACGGGGAAGGCCACGACGTCGACGCCGCGCTCGAGCAGCTCTTCCGGGACAGCTACGGCTGCGCGGACACCGCCTTCCGGCCCGACGCCGACCAGGTCGTGCAGGCGGTGCTCGAGATGGACGCGCCGGTGTACGTGGTGACCAACTCGAACACCGAGCACGTGAAGAAGAAGATCCGCGCGCTCTCGGGCGACGCGCTCTCGCGCCTCCGCGACGTCCGGGGCGACGCGAAGAAGTTCCACCTGGTCGACCCCGACACCGCCGACCCGCGCTTCGACGCGGTACCCGAGGCGCTGGAGGTCGAGGGGCTCTCGCGCCCGCTCTTCCTCCGCCGCGGCCGCTACTTCGAGACGCTGCGCGACATCTGGACCGAGACGGGGACCGAGCCCGCGCAGACCCTCGTCTGCGGCGACATCTTCGAGCTGGACCTCGCGCTCCCCGCGCAGCTCGGCGCGACGGTGCACCTGGTGACGCGCCCGAACACGCCCGGCTGGGAGCGTCGCGCCGTCGAGCGCGCGGGCGGCACCTGGTCGGAGCGCCTCACGGGTCTGCTGGAGCACCTCTGAGCTCGCGGTAGACGAGCGGCTCGGCGACGTTCTTGACCGTCGCCTCCCGCGGCGCCGTGAACCGGGCCTCGTCGCCGACCGCGGCCACGAAGCCCTCCATGCAGAAGATCTCGCCCGCGCTGGCCACGCCCTGCAGGCGCGCCGTGTTGTTCATGCCCGAGCTGAACGCGGTGTAGTTGTCGTTCGGGCCGAAGAAGCCGACCGAGACCGGGCACCAGTTGAGCCCGATCGCGACGTCGAGCGGGACGCCGCGGACCTCGGGGAGGGTGTCGCCGAGGGCGCGGGTGTGGGCGCGGATCCGGGCCGCGGCGTCGAGCGCGCGGCGACAGGCCTCCTCCGGGCTCATCTCGAAGAAGGGCGGGCCCCAGAGGCCGATGATGCAGTCGCCGACCATCTTGTCGAACACGCCGCCCGTGTCCCAGACGATGTCGACCACGCCGTCGGCCCACGCGTCGATCAGCCGCCCGATGGCCTCGGGGCTGTGGAGGGCCGACTCGCTCAGCCGGGTGAAGCCCGCGATGTCTCCGTAGAGGATCGCGATCTCCTTCTCGCGCGGCGTCAGGTACCGCTCGAGGTAGCCCTCCTCGCGCAGCAGCCGCTCGCAGCTCGCGGCCGAGAAGATGTTCGAGAGCTGCTTCCACTCGCGGTTGAAGTCGACGATGCGCTGCCGCAGGTAGTCTGCGAAGCGGTCGAGCAGCTCGCGGTCGTGGGTGTGGAACTCGCCCTGGGCGCTGGTGACCAGCATGCGGCCGACCACCCGCGCGGTGCGCACGCCGGTGATGAGCACCTCTTCCCGGTAGCGCGTGATGCCGAAGCGCGCGCGGAGCTCCGCGTCCTCGCCGTCGAGGAAGGCCCCGGCCCGCTCCCGGACGAAGGCGTCGACCTCCGGGTCCTCGGGGTGCGCGGAGTCGTGGTCGAGCGCGCCGTCGCGATAGACCTTGTATCTGAGCGCGCCCGCCTCGAGGTCGTCCTCGTGCCGGAACAGCAGGAGCAGCCGCGCGAAGCCGACCTCGCGGTGGAGGATGTCGATGGCGCGGGCGATGCCGCGGTCGAGCACCGGCTCCTTCAGGGCGTCGCTGATGGCGCGGATCACCTCGTACTTGCGGCGCGCGAGCGCGATGGCCGCGAGGTGGTTGTCGAGCTCCTCGGCGAAGCGGCCGAGCAGCGCGGCGGCCTCCTCGGAGGGGTCGACGTCGAAGAGGGCGAAGGCGGTCCCGAAGTCCTCGCCCGCGACGTCGAGGCGGTGGGCGAGCACGCAGCCGTCTGCGCCGCGCTCGAGGCGTGACTCCCCCGCCGCGGCCCGCGCCAGCTCGTCGGGGCGGAGCGCGATGTCCCCCGCGGAGAAGGTGCGCTCCGCGAGCGACTCGTCGAGGGTGCGGACGGCCACGGCCCGCGCGCCGAGGTGCTCGGCCACGCGCTGGAGGAGATCGGGCATCACGCGCTCGAGGGGCTGACGCAGCCGGAGCGCCTCCTCGAGCCGGGCGTCGACCGCGCTCGAGAGCGCCTCCGCCCGGACGTGGCGCGCGAGCTGCGCCTCGAGCTCCGCCACCTGCCGCTCGAGCGCCTCGGCCGTCTGCGTTCCCACCCCGTCTTTCATGGCTGCGCGCATCGTACCCAATCGGCGTCCGTTGCGTCGACGCGGCGGACAGGAACACCGAGGACGACGCCGACGTATGCTGTGGCATGCCGGTCGCGTGCGAGGCCTGTGGGGGATTCATGAGCGCGGTGGCGGTCGTGTGTCCCCACTGTGGCGCCCGCCAGCCCGACCGCGATCCCGTCGTCGAGCGTGGCGTCGCGCGATCACGGGCGCCGCTGAAGGTCTCCTCGGAAGAAGCCAGGGCGCTGCTCGAGGTCGAGGGCGCGTTGGCCACGGGCGGGGTCCAGCGCGGGCCGTCCGCGCTCTTCGTGCCTTCGCCCGGCAGCGACGGCGTCGCGCGGCTCGCGGAGTGGACGCTCGCGCTGATGTCCGCGCCGCTCATCTTCCTCGGGCTGATGGCCTTGCTCTCCCGCTGGCGCTGGTATTCGGGGTTCGACGCGCTCGAGGAGGCCGGCGAGACGACGATCACGCTGGTGTCGCTCGTCGCGGGCGGGCTGGCCATGGTGTGCTTCGGCTTCGGGCTCGGGCTGTCGGAGGCGACGGTGTTCGGCGTGACCGGGACCTCCGCCGGCGCGCTCCTCGCTCGCTGGTGGCTCCGCCGCGCGTCCTGACTGTCTCGATCCGAGAATCGGCCGCGGCGCCCCTGAAGCTGGCTGGGCGCGTGCCGTTCGACCGGAGCAGTGCTCCGCTGCGCCTCCATCCTCCTGACCCTGCTCACGATCCCGCTCTCGGCACAGGCTGACGACGACGGACACGGCCGCCATCGCATCGAGGTCGGCGTCGGCGGCGGCATGAGCTGGCTCAGCGACGCGCCCGAGGACCTCGACCTCCAGGTCGGCGGGCAGCTCTCGGCCCGCGCGATGGTCGACCTGATCCACGTGCGCGGCGAGGCCTGGGCGATGATCCCCGACCCGAGCCGCCCGGATCTCTTCCAGCTCCGCGGCGACGCGCGCCTGCTCTTCGTCACCGTGCACGACTTCACCTGGCGTCGCTCCGACTCGGGCGAGCTGTTCCGCCTGATGGCCGGGCTCGGCGGCGAGATCGACCTGCCGGACGACGTCGGCCACCTGATGCTCAACCTCGGGTTCGCGATGACGCGGCTCGGGAGCTTCGACGGCGTGGAGCGGCCCTTCAGCGAGGCCTACGGCGGCTACGCGGGCGTCACCGCGCGCCTGCACTTCTGGGAGATCCGCAACGAGCTGCGCGTGGCGGTGCACGGCATGATGCCGCCGCCCGAGCTGACGCTCGATCTGGCCTTCAGCCCGGAGCAGATCCTCGCGGGCCTGCAGTTCGGCGTGACGGCGTCCAACCGCCTCTACATCCAGGCGCTCCGGGAAGGGGTGGTCAGCCTCGGGCCCGAGCTGATGATCCAGTACGAGCACCTCGTGGAGGGCCCCGCCATCGTCGCGACGCTCGGCCTCTCCGGCACCCTCGGCATCTGAGGCTTGCGTTTGCCGCCGGCCATCCCATGGTTCGGCCGACGTGGGACTCGGACTGCACCTGGTGGCGCCGCTCGACGCGCCGGATCCGCGAGCGCTGCTCGAGACGCTCGCCGAGAAGATCCGCGGGCGTGACGAGGACCCGGCGCCGCTCGTCGAGGTCTCGGCGGAGGCGCCGCTGCTGCTCGCGGAGCTGCACCCCGGCGCGGAGCCGCTCCGGATCGAGGCGCACCAGCGCAAGCTCGTGCTCGAGGCGGCCACCGGCACGGCCGGGCCCGGCTATCACCGCCACGTCTGCGCGCTCGCGGAGAGCCTCGGCGTCGACCTGCAGATCGACTGGGAGATCGGTGACGAGGACGGCGACGCGGACGAGACCGGCTGGCTGCACCGCCGCGACGAGGCCGAGCTCGAGGAGGCCTTCCTCGACCAGCTCGGGGCCACCGTCGCGCGCATCCTCGAGCTGGTCGACCGCGGCGCCCAGGGCATCGCGCTCGCGCTGCCGAGCAGCCACCACTTCACCCACGACGGCGTCATCGCGACCCAGCTCGGGCCGCGGAGCGAGGCGTGGCTGCGCGCCATCCTCGACGACCCCCGCCACGGCGTCGACGCCTTCCCGTGGTGGGGCCCCGAGCGCGACGCGGCGTACTTCCGCGGGCTCGCGCTGTCGCAGATGTGGACCGAGGTCCGCTGGCGCACGCCGATCCGGGAGGAGGAGACCGCGCTCCTCGATCGCGTGGTGACCTGGGCCGAGAAGGCGCACGGGCTGGACCCGCAGGTCTCTTTGCCATGGCGCGCCATCTCCGAGCTCTACGAGCACCTGGGAGAGGAGTCGCTCCGCGCGACCCGCGCTCACGTCAAGGCGCAGGCCGAGAAGCCGTCGGCGTCGATCGGCTACCGACGCCGCCCGGTGCGCGCGCGCTTGAGCGGTGGCTGGAGCCTGGAGATCCCGGGCGCGCTGGCCGAGCGCTGGGAGGAGCGGGGCACCTGGGTCGCCTGGGACACCAAGCGCTCGGTGTGGTTCACCTCGCTCACGGTGACCGACGACGCGGGCAAGCCCTCGCCCGACTCGGCGACGACCCTCGCGAGCCTGCCTCCCTTGAGCCGCGACTCGGACGAGGGTGAGGTCCTGGAGCTCGAGAGCGGAGAGCTGCGCGGGCTCGCGGCCTTCGCGCGGGACGAGCGGGACGGCGAGACGTTCTACCGCCTAGAGGCTCACGCCGCCCTGCGCGAGCACGCCGCGGTGGGCACGCTGGTCTACACCGACGAGGCCGACCGCGAGTGGGCGCTGCAGACGTGGGGCTCGCTCCACCACGGATAAGGCGAGGTTAGTGGTCTCCCGCGGGCGCGCCCCGGAGACTGGGTGCCATGCTGGCTCGCCACTGCCTCTCCCCGCTCGTGATCGTCTCGCTCGCCTTCCTCGGCTGCGCGCCGTCCGAGGAGGGCGCCCCCGACGCGGGAGACGCGCGCCCCCCGAGCTCGGACGCCGCGCCGCGCGACGCGGGCCCGGTCGTGATGGACACGGACGCGGGGGAGACGGACGCAGGGGAGACGGACGCGGGGCCTGAGGCGATGCCGGACGCGGGGCCGCCGGTCGCCTGCGCCGCGCCGTTCCGTCCCATGGTGGCGTACGACGGGAGCGAAGCGGCGCTCGGCGACGACTTCCTCGGCTGGCGGCGCTCGGTCTACGACGGCACGCACGCCGTCACTCGCGGGAGCGCGGTGCGCGTCTCGACCAACCCCGGAGACGAGCCGCTGCCCGCCTGCTCGGGCGGACACTTCTTCGCGGGCCGGACCGCGCTCCCCACGCCCGTGCCGCAGGGACGCACGATCTGGTTCCGCATCTACCAGTACATCCCGAGCACCTTCTCCTTCGGCTACAAGTACTCGCGGGGGGCCGGCGACTCCGACGCGGCGAGCGCCTGCGGGCAATCCGCGGACGGCAACCTGTGGCTGAAGTGGCTGGTGCTCGCTCCCCATCGCGACTTCGGCACCGCGCGAATCTACCTGAGCCCCACGGCGACCCGGAGGGCGCTCGCGTCCGACCGCCCGCAGGTGCGCTTGATCTCCGAGGCGCTGCACCGGCCCCACGACGTCTCGCTCGATCTGCCTCGCGACCGCTGGTTCGCGTTGCAGATGGCGGTGCACGTCTCGGACGGAGACGACGGCTTCATCCGCGCGTGGATCGACGACCGGTACCTCGGCGAGGTGCGCGGGCCGACGACCGTGCCCGACGCGCCGCTCGCGTCGTGGGGCATGGGCGACTACTGGAACGGGGTCCCGTGGACGGACGGGGCGCCCGGCCGCACCGACTTCTGGGTGGACGAGATCGTCGTGGCCTCCGACGCGGACGGCTACGAGCCGCCGACGGGGGTCGACTCCGAAGGCAACGCCTACATCGCGCCGTGCACGCGGGTGGCCCACCTGGTCGAGTGAGCGCGACCGGCGCAGGCGTTGAAATTGAGCCGCCGCGGGCGCGGTGAGACGCTCGCCGCATGCGTGGCCCAGCCCTGCTCGCCTTCCTCGTCGCGGTCGCCGCGGGGTGTGACGGAGAGGTAGGTGGCATGTCGGTCCCGGGGGGAGACGCGGGCTGCGTCGCCCCTCCGCCGGTCGACCCGCCGCCGCCCATCCAGCCGATCTCGCCCACCCGGCAGCTGCGCCGCGTGACGCTCTCGCTCGCGGGCCGCACGCCCACGGTGGAGGAGCTGGACGCGGTGCTCGAGGCGGGCGACGAGGCGGCGCAGCGCGCGGCGGTCCACGAGGCCGTCGACGCGCTCCTGGCGTCGCCGGAGTTCTATCGCGCGGTGCTCGCGTTCGGGCACGACTGGATCCCCGTCACGGGGCTGCGCACCGGCGTCGCGGACGAGTCGTACTGGGGGAGTCAGGCCGCGAACCTGTTCGTCTGCGACGACGGCACGACGCACGCGGGCGCCTTCTACCTCAACGGCGAGGCGCGCGGCGACTCGGGCCCCGCGTGGTGCGACGACGCCGCGATCGACGTGCACGAGGTCGAGCCGTGGTGGGCGCCCGGCACGACGGTTCGGGTGCTCGGGCCCGCGGGGAGCGGCGTGCGCACGGTGGACGGGCAGGACTGCGGCCTCAGCCGCGGCGGCTACTATCAGCGCGTCCTGCCCGTGGATGGGTGCTCGTGTGGGCCCAACCTCGTGTACTGCATCCCGGGCCACGGCTTCGGGCTCAACACCGACCGCAACGACGCCAAGCCGCGGCGGCAGGGCTGGGACGAGCCCGCGCGGCTGCTCGCGCACCTCGCGTGGCACGATCGGCCCCTGACCGATCTGATCGCGGGCAACTACACGGTCGCGCCGGTGATGCTCCGCCACCTCTACGTGCGCATGGGGCGCCAGCTGCCCGAGAACGCGGCGCTCGACGACGAGGACGCCTGGTGGCGCGGCCCCTTCACGGGGGTGGCGATCGACCCGCTGCACGCCTCCCCGGACGACCCGCTCGCGTGGCAGGAGGTGGTGCTCGAGCGGCTGAACCCGACGATGATGAGCCTGAGCGGCGGCGCGCGGAGCGGTGACCTCTCCCGCACCTACCACCACGACCCGCGCGTGGACGCCGCGGCCATCGAGGGCATCCCCGCCGCGGGCGTGCTCACGAGCCTCGCCGTGCAGTCGTCGTTCTCGCGAGAGCGCGTCCGCGCGGCGCGCATGCTCGAGACCTTTGCGTGCTACAGCTTCAACCCGCCGCCGCCGGACGCCGACTTCGGGCCCGTCGGCGCCGACATCAGCCGGAGCGGGCAGTGCCAGCACTGTCACCGCGTGATGGATCCCGCGGCCATCCACTTCAAGCGCTGGTCGTTCGGCGGCCACTACATCCAGGAGACGAGCTACTTCCCGGGCGTCGGGCCCTGGCGCTGGGAGAACATCGACCGGCCCGAGGTGCAGCGCTTCGAGCAGCTCTACATCCCCGGCACGGTGCTCACGCCCGCGACCGAGGAACAGATCGCGTCGAACCCGGACGCGCGGCTCCTCGACTTCCTCGGCCCGGAGCACGAGCTGTTCGGCGCGCGCTCGGACGGAACCAACGGGCCGCTCGGGTTCGCCAAGCTGGTCATCGACAGCGGGCGCTTCGACGAGTGCGCGGTGCGGCGCATCTACCACCACTTCGTCGGGCGTCCCCTCGATCCCGCCCGGGAGTCTGGCTACATCGACGCGCTCACCGCGGAGTTCGTCGAGGGCGGCCGACAGCTGCGCCCGTTCGTCGGGGCGCTCATGAGAAGCGAGACGTTCCTCCACGGCGCGATCCGGAGGGCACGATGAAGCGCGCCTCCCTGATGATCCTCCTGGGCCTCCTCTTTGGCTGCGATCAGAGCGTGGAGCCGCTCCGTCCGAGCCCGGTGGACGCGGGCCCGCCCGTCTGCCCGGAGAGCCCGAACGACGCCATCCGGCTCGCGCTCGAGCCGACCTGCGGCAGCTGTCACGGCGAGGGCTCCGTGCGCCCGTTCTTCGAGTCGCTCCGCTCGTTCGAAGATCTGCTCGTCTACGAGCCTCGCTATGTCACGCCGGGCGACCCGGACGGGTCCCTCTTCATCGCGCTGCTCGAGGGGCGCGGGGACGGGGCCTACGATCAGATGCCGCTCGGCGGAGAGCCCTTCGCGGCGCGCGCTGGCACCCGCGTCACGGTCGAGGCGCTGCGCGCGTGGATCGAGGACCTCCCGCCGCGCGTGGTGAACGAGGCGCCGGATCCGGGCGCGATCGCGACGCGTCCGCTCCGCGCCGAGGAGATGGTGACCTCCCTCGCCGACCAGCTCGGCCTGAGCCTGGAGGACGACTTCATCCGCAACCGCGGCGCGAGCCACGACAACCCCACGGTCGTGATGGGCGGCCGGTTCGCCGTGCGCACGCCCGACGCGGCGGAGGGGCTGCACTACGGCCGCGACGCGGTGGTGCAGGAGCGCTTCGTGAGCCTGGGGGGCCCCAGCTGGCTCTCCGGGGTCGCGCGGCGCGAGGAGGTCTCGGCCGACTTCATGGTGACCCTGGTGCAGATGTCCCAGGCGTGGTGTCACTACGCGATCGAAGAGCAGCGGACCGACGCGCTCTTCCGGCACGTCGACGCCGACGCGGCGAGCGCGGAGAGCGAGGCCGAGATCCGGCAGAACCTCGAGCACGTCTACTTGCGCATGCTCGGTGAGCCGCCGCCGGCGGACGAGATCGACGCGCTCTACACGGAGCTCTTCGTGCCCCTCGAGGCCGAGACGTCTCCACGGCGCGCGTGGGTCGCGGTCTGCGCGGCCATGGTCCGCCACCCCCTCTGGATGACCTACTGAGGAGCCACCGATGAAGATCTCACGACGCACGCTCCTCCGCGCCTCGCTCGGCGCCGCCGGTGTGGGCCTCCTCGATCGCTTCGGGCTCTTCGGGGGCCGCGCGCACGCGCTCGACCCGAACGCGCCCTCACGCCTGCTGAGTATCTACGTGCCGGGCGGCTACACGCCGATGAACCTCTTCTGCCCGCTCGACGCGGCGATGATCTCGGCCGAGCTTCCCGAGCGCGCGAGCACCCTCGGCGAGCAGGTCTTCTTCACGCCCGACATGGTGGAGGACCTGGCTCCGTCGGACGGGGGCACCGACCCCATCCGCGTCGTGCGGACGTGGGATCCGATGCGGCCCGCGTCGCGTGACGACGGCTTCCTCCCGCTCGGGTACGCGTTCCGTGAGCACGGATTGCACGAGCAGCTCGCGATGGTGCACGGCATCGACCACAACACCGTCGCGCACGCGGCCGGGCACATCGCCGCGATGTGCGGCGTGGCCGGTCCGGTCTATCGCGCGCCCGCGTTCCAGGCCGTGGTGGCGAACGCGCTCTCCGAGCGCTTCCCCGACCGCCCGCTCCCCTGCGTGGCGCTCGACCCGCGGAGCGTGCCCAACCCTGGCGGGCTGCCCTCCGCGGCGTCGCCCACCGTCATCTCCACCGTCGAGCGCATCCGCGCGAAGCTGAGCGACTCCCCCGACGTGAGCCCCTGGTGGCAGGACCTGAACGCGCGCACCTCGAGCGAGGTCGAGAGCTATGCGGGCGCGCCCCTCGGGGCGGCGGAGGAGACGCGCCTCGAGCGCTTCGTCCGCGAGACCGCGCGCCGCTACGAGGGTCCGAACGCGGCCACGAACGACTTCCTCGGTCAGATCCACGACTCGCTCGTCAACGTCAGCCGGCTCCTCGCGCGGGACGTGGTGTCCATGCTGGAGGCGACGCCGGGCGCCGAGCACCTCCCCGAGACCGCGAGCTACGGCGGAGAGAACGTGCGCGGCTACGGCAACCGCTTCGGCTTCACGTTCGGGCTCGCCAACGGCAGCGACGGCGGCGGGTATTCGACGGTGTTCGACGGAGCGCTGCGCCTGATGAAGGCGGATCTGTCGAGCGCGGTGCACGTCCGCCTGCCGGTGTTCCATCACGACACGCACTCGGCGGACGGGCAGACGAACAACTTTTTGAAGGTGAGGGCGGACTTCGACGCCATCGGGCGGCTGCTCGGGGAGATGAAGGCGACGCCGTCCCCGACGCGGAGCGATCGGACGCTGCTACAGGACACGCTCGTCGTCGTGTTCAGCGAGTTCGCGCGCAGCTGGTGGAAGCGGGGCGACGATCACTGGCAGCACACCTCGGCCATGTTCGCCGGCGGCGGCGTCGGGCAGAGCCGCAGCGTCGGCGGCTACACGATCGACGGCATGCACTCCGCGGGCGGGGTCGGCGTGCCGGTGGCGGTGCGCGAGGAAGACGGCGCGCTGCACGAGCACGCGCCGCGCGTCTCCGACTTCGTCAGCACCATCTACCGCGGCATGGGTCTGGACTGGGGCGAGTTCTTCATCCCCGGTGGCTACGGCGAGATCCTCGGCGTGCGCGCCGAGAGCTGAGTCACTCGCAGGCCGAAGGGACCTCGCCCATCTGCTCGAGCGCGGCGCGCCAGCCTCGCCGCATGCGCACGCAGGCCGCCTCGTCGTCCTCCCGCGCGCCCGCGCACGCGCTCTCGGCGCTGACGTTCGGCATCACCGCGGCGTAGGCCTCACAGCAGACGACGGCCTGCTCGCAGGACGCGCTCAGGCGCGGCGGCGCCTCGCTCGCCTCGGCCGTCTCGGCGGGCGCGACGGGGCGCGGGGTCGGCGGCGCCGGGTCTCCGCTGCACCCCCAGAGCAAGAGCGCGAGCAGCAGCGGCCTCATGCGTCGGGCAGCTCCTCGAGCCCCTCGAGGACCTCGGTCCGCGGCCCCCCAGCGGCGAGGTCCGGCGCCAGCCGCTGCTGCGCGCTCCGCACCGCGCGCGCGACGCGCCGCGCGTCCGTCGGCTCGTCGGTCGAGCGCAGCAGCTCACGGAGCACGCGGCCCATCATGTGCGTCGAGCCGAAGCGCTCCTGCGGATCGACGTCGAGCGCCATCTTCAGCGCCTCCCAGAGGAGCTCGGGCACGTCGGGGCGGAGCTCCCGCAGGTCGGGGACGCGCGCCTCGCTCACCGCGAACATGACCTCCATGTCCGTCGGCGCGTCGAAGAGCGGCCGCCCGGCGAGCGCCTCCCAGAGGCACACCGCGACGCCCCACAGATCCGACTGGACGCTGGCCGCGCCGTTCTTCAGGCGCTCCGGCGCGATGTAGCTGACCTTGCCCTTGAGCGCGTTCGGGCTCGTCATCGTCGCCCGGTCCATCGCGCGGGCGATGCCGAAGTCGGTGAGCTTCACGAAGCCGTCCGTGCTCAGCAAGATGTTCTGCGGCGTCACGTCGCGGTGGAAGATGGGCGCGTGCGCGCCCGCCTCGGTCGTTCGGTCATGCGCCGCGCCGAGCGCACCCAGGATCTCCACCCCGATGGCGGCGGCGAGCGGCCACGGGAGGACGCCCCCGTCGGCGCGGAAGCTCTCGGCCAGCCGGGCGAGGTCCACGCCCTCCACCCACTCCATCACCAGGAAGTGCAGACCCTGCGCGTCCACCGCGAAGTCGTGGATCTGGGTGATCAGCGGGTGCTGGAGCGTCGAGACGACGCGCGCCTCCTCGACGAACATCGCGATGAACTCGGGGTCGCGGCCGAGGTGCGGGATCACCCGCTTGATCGCCACCGGGCGCGTGAAGCCCGCGGCGCCGAGGGTGCGCGCGCGCCATACGACGGCCATGCCGCCGCTGCCCGCCCTCTCGAGCAGCTCGTACTTCTGATTGAGCACCGTCCCCGGAGCGTCCCCGTGCACACCCCGAGAGTCGATCGGCTGGCCAGCCGTCGCAAGCGGTACAATCTCGCGTGTGCGGCGGCTCAGCCATGGCGCGCGACCGAGGACGATGCCGGGGCGTGGGCGACGTGACACTCTGAGGGTCCGATGCGGGGGCTGAATCACGCGTACGTCCACGAAGCGACGGCGGAGACCGTGGGGAGCGCGTGCGAGCGCCTGCGCGCCGACGCTTCCGGGCCCATCACGCCCCTCGTGCTGCTCGCCGAGGGGGGCTGCGACGTCGAGGCGGTCGTGGCCGGGCTCCGCGAGCGCTCGGAAGCACCCTTCTTCGGAGGCGTGTTCCCGGCGCTCGTGCGCGGCGGCTCCCAGGTCGATCGCGGCGCGCTCGTGCTCGCCTTCGAGGGCCTCGACACGCTGCACCTGGTGACCGACATCGGCGAAGAGGCGATCGTCTTCTCCCCCGCGTTGCCCGAGAGCGCCCGCGGCACGGCCATCGTGCTGGTCGACGGTCTGGCGCACGGGATCGGGCGGCTGCTCCAGGAGCTCTACGACCACCTCGGCGACACGGTCACCTACTGGGGCGGCGGCGCGGGCTATGGCTCGCTGGCGCGCCGGCCGAGCGTGTTCTGCGACCGCGGGCTCTTCCCCGATTCGGCGGTCGTGGCCTTCGCGCCGCAGCGCGCGTCCGTCGGTGTGCGCCACGGCTGGACGGAAGTGGTCGGCGCGCTGGTCGCGACCCGGACCCGGGGGAGCACGATCATGGAGCTCAACTGGGAGCCCGCGTTCGACGTCTACCGGGCCGCGCTCGTGGGCCGGGGGGCGCCTCCCTTCGGGCCCGACGAGTTCGCCTCCTTCGCGCCGCGGTTCCCCTTCGGGCTGCGGAAGGAGGGCGCCGAGCACGTGGTCCGCGACCCCATCACCGTCGACGCCTCGGGCGCGCTGGTGTGCGTGGGGGACGTGCCCCAGAACGCCGCGCTCTCGATCCTCGAGGGGGACCCGGATCAGCTCATCGCGGCCGCGAAGCGAGCCGCGCTCGACGCGTGCGGGGCGCGTCGCCGGGCGCGCACGAACCTGGTCGCGGACTGCATCTCCCGGAGCCTGTTCCTGGAGGCGCGCTTCGCCGAGGAGCTGGGCGCCATGCTGAAGGCGGCCGAGTCGGCGACGGATCACGTCGAGCAGCTGGGCATGCTGACCCTGGGAGAGATCGCGTCCCGAGGCGAGGGCTACCTCGAGCTGTTCAACAAGACCGCGGTGGTCGCCTCGCTGGCCGCGGACGAGGAGCCATGAACGAGCTCCCGAGCTCCACGCGCACCCTCGCCGACATCGCGCTCCTCTACGAGCTGTCGCTCGCGGCGGGCACGTCGCTCGATCTGCGCACCAACTGTCGACGCTTCCTGACCACGTTGATGGCGCGCAAGAACCTCTCGTTCGCGGGCGTCTGGCTCGCGCGGGAGGACTGGGGAGAGACGCCCGGCGGCGGTGACCCGCCCTACCGTCTGGCGTTCGGCCTGCCGGAGATCCGCGTCCGCGCGCAGGAGCTCCCCCCGAGCCACGGCCTGCTCCTTCGGCTCGAGCGCGCCGGCCGCGCGTTCGCGAGCGAGCCCGACGCGGAGGAGCTGGTGTCCCTCTTCGACCTCGACCCGTCCGGCAGCGCGGCCGTCTTTCCGCTGGGCCCGCGCGGGATCCTGGCGCTCGGCTCGCCGCGCCCTGGCACCTTCTCCGCGCAGCGGGAGCTCCGGCAGCTCGAGGGCGTGGTCGAGAAGTTCGCGGTGTCCGTCGAGGGGTGCGAGGCGCACGCCAGGGTCGTCCGCGCGATGCAGGAGCGCCACGACGCCGAGGAGGCCCGCGCGCGCATCCAGGAGGAGCTGCACCACGCGCAGAAGCTGGAGGCGGTGGGGCGGCTCGCGGGCGGCATCGCGCACGACTTCAACAACGTCCTGACGGGGATCCTCGGGTGCGCCGAGCTCCTCCAGGCGGGCGCGACGGATGAGACGCAAGCGAAGCTGCTCGATGTCGTCGTCAACGCGGCGCACAACGCGGCCGAGCTCACGGGGCAGCTGCTCACCTTCGGGCGGCGCGCCCTGACCCAGCGGCACGCCGTCGACCTCGACCGGCTGGTCACCGACGTCGCCGCGCTGCTCCGCCGCACGGTCGATCCGCGGATCGAGATCCAGCTCCAGGTCGGGATCGGCGACGGTCTGGTGGTCATGGGGGATCCCTCGCAGCTCCAGAGCGCGCTGCTGAACCTGGGGGTCAACGCGCGCGACGCGATCGAGGGCAACGGCACCATCCGCATCACGTCGGAGCGCGTGGAGATCACCGAGGCGGCGACCGGGCGAGGCGGCGCCCCGTCCACCCCGGGGATCTACGGGCGCGTGCGCGTGGCGGACTCGGGGCAGGGCATGGACGACGCGGTGCGCGCCCGGATCTTCGAGCCGTTCTTCAGCACCAAGGGCGTCGGCCGTGGCACGGGGCTCGGCCTGGCGGCCGTGTACGGCGCCGTGTCGGGGCACGACGGAAGCATCGCGGTGCACAGCGAGCCCGGGAAGGGCACCCGCTTCGACGTGCTCCTGCCCTTGGTCCCGGCCCCCGAGGCGGATGACGCGCCTGACGGCGTGGCGCGCGAGGGCCGGGGTCGTGTGCTCGTGATCGACGACGACGCCCGGGCGCGTGACGCGAGCGTCTACATGGCCCAGCACCTCGGCTACGAGGTCGACGCGGTCGACGGGGGCGCGGAGGGGCTGACCCGCATCGCGGCGGCGGATCCGCCGTTCGCGGCGGTCCTGCTGGACGTGCGCATGGCGGGCCTCGGCGGGCGAGAGACGCTGCGCGAGCTGCGTCGACACGCGAGAGAGCTGCCCGTGGTGGTGGTGACCGGCTTCGTCGACGAGCGCGAGCTCGCGGAGATCCGCCAGCTCGGGATCCAGGGGATGCTCGCCAAGCCGTTCACGCTGGCGGAGCTGTCGACCGAGCTGGCCGCGGCGATCGGCGAGACGGAGGCTGGCGAGCGGGAGCCGCCGCGGTAGGCTCCGCCCTCCAGAAGGGAGCCCCCCGTGTCGGAAGCCACCATCGAAGACGGCAAGGTCGTCAGCATTCACTACGTCCTGAAGAACCCCGAGGGCGAGGAGCTCGACCGCTCCGCCGAGGACGCGCCGCTCACGTACCTGCACGGGGCGCACAACATCGTCCCCGGGCTCGAGTCGGCGCTGGCCGGCAAGCAGGCGGGCGAGTCCTTCTCCGTGAAGGTCGCGCCCGGTCAGGGCTACGGCGAGAAGCAGAAGATCAAGCCGATCCGCCTGCTGCGCTCGAAGTTCCCGCCCGACGCGAAGATCGAGAAGGGCACGCAGTTCCTGATGCAGGGCCCGGACGGCCGGCCGATGCCGATCTGGATCGCGAAGGTGATGGGCAAGGAGGTCCACGTGACTCCGCAGCACCCGCTCGCCGGCGTGACCCTCTGCTTCGACGGAACCATCCAGGAGGTGCGCGACGCGACCGAGGAGGAGAAGTCCCACGGTCACGTGCACGGCCCGGGCGGCCATCACCACGACGAAGACGATCACGGTCACGACCACGACCACGATCACGATCACGACGAAGAGGAGTGATCGGCCGCAGGAACCGGGTGGGTGACCCGGACGCGCGCCTCTAGCTTCAGGTCATGCCCCGAAGCGATCACGCGCGCGTCGCCGACGCCATCCGGATCCTCGCCGAGCGGTTCCTCGCGCCGCCCTCGCTCGACGCGCTGGCGCACGAGGTCGGGCTGAGCCCGGCCCACTTCCAGCGCATGTTCCGGCGCGCCACGGGGGTCAGCCCCAAGCGCTTCACCCAGAGCCTGGTCGCGGACCGCGCGGAGCGGCTGCTGCGGGAGACCACCGTGCTCGAGGCGGCGCACGGCGCGGGGCTCTCCGGTCCGGGGCGGCTCCACGACCTGACGGTCAACGTCCGCGCGATGACCCCGGGCGAGCTCCGGCGCGGCGGCGAGGGGCTGTCGATCGCGTGGGGCCTGCACGAGACGCCCTTCGGGGTCTGCGCCATCGCGACCACCGAGCGCGGCGTCTGCGAGCTGACCTTCGTCGAGGACGGCGTGGACCCGGAGGCGGGGCTACGGCAGAGCTGGCCGCGCGCCGGGCTCACCCGCGACGAGGCGCGCACCGCCCACGTGGCCGCGGCCGTGCTCGACGCGTCACGCTGCCCCGGCCCGCTGACGCTCCACCTGAAGGGCACCAACTTCCAGCTGCGCGTCTGGAAGGCGCTCCTCGCCATCCCCGCGGGCCGGGTGACGAGCTACGGCGCGATCGCGCAGGCGCTCGACGCGCCCACCGCTTCGCGGGCGGTCGGCGGCGCGGTCGGCGCCAACCCGGTGAGCCTGATCATTCCATGTCACCGCGTCTTGCGTGCGCACGGCGCGCTGGGGGGCTACCGCTGGGGCCTCGATCGCAAGCGGGCCATCCTGGCGTGGGAGGGCGCGCGCGAGGCCGGGTGACCCCGCGAGCGGGATGCGGCAGGATCGGCGCATGATTCGCTTCGCCTTCGCCTCGATCACGCTGCTCTCCCTCGTCGGCTGCGACGGAGCGGTCGCCTCTCCGGACGGCTCGCTCCCGCCCCTCGAAGACGGAGGCGTCGGCCGCGATGGCGGTGAGGTCACGCCCGACGCAGGGCCCGGCGACCCGGACGGCGGCATGCTCCCGCCTGGCATGTACGTCGACCCGATGTGCACCGACGGCCAGTACGCCGAGGCGCCGCCTCCCGTCGACGCGGATCTGTCGGACGTGATGTGGACGGGCGAGGTCGGCCCGTACGTCGACGCCGTGCTCGATCGCCGCTACCCGACCGGCGCGCTCCTCGTGCGCGGGGGCCGCGAGAACACGCGCTTCGGCCAGGACTGCGACGCGCTCTTCGCCGGCTCCCCTTCGTCGGGGGAGGACGTGATCGACCGGATCGGCGTGATCGTGCACGAGTGCGGGCACTTCCACGACCTGAACCTCTCGTCGGGCCCGACCAGCGTCTACGAGCTCACCGCGGAGCTCCGGCTGAGCTGTGACCGCGGAGACGCGACCGACCGCGGCGGGGACACCTTCGCGCGGAGCCGGATCAACGACGACGACCAGGCCAGCCGACGCGCGCCCTGCGGCGGTGGCGGGGGCCGGGGCTGCGACAGCTACGCCGACATCTACCTCGATGGCGATCCGGACGACGGCACGTTCGACGGTGGAGACCAGGGCTTCAACATGCTCTTCGAGGAGACGGTGCAGTACGTCAACTCGCTCGCGGTGGCGTGGGCCTTCGTCGACCAGATGGCGCCCGGCCGCAGCACGAGCGCACGCGACGGTCTGCTCACCTTCCTCTGGTACGTCGAGCGCTACCTGCGCCGCGCGCGCCTCGAGGACCCGACCGCCTACGCGCGCATCACCGACCCCTGCTGGCGCGACGCGATCCTGACCGTGTGGGGCCGAGCGTGGCTCTTCCTCGAGGCCACCGAGGGCATGAGCGCGCTCGGCATCGACGACGCGGCGCTCTTCGAGCTGGTGACCGATCCCGAGCTGCTCTCCGAGATCGAGCGGCTGCGCGAGCTCGAGGGCTGCTGACGGCGATCAGCCGCCGGAGCCGAAGATGAACGGGAAGCGCACGTCGACCTCGCCGCCGTCGGGCTGGGGGAAGCGCCAGCGCCGCACCTGCCGGACGATGCAGCCCTCGACCCGCGCGTTGCGCATCGTGGTGCTGCCCACGCGGGCGCTCGTGACCGAGCCGTTGCGCGCGATGCGCCACTGGATCTCGATGCGGCCCGAGAGGCTGGGCTGACGCTGCAGCTCGTTCTCGTAGCAGTAGCGCACGGCGGCCTGGTTGCGGCGCACGACGCGCATGATCTGCTCGGGGGAGAGGTAGCCGCTGACGCTCGGCGCGGCGGTGCGCATCTGCACGCGGACCTCCTGGCGAGGCCGCCCGCGCGCGCCCGGGCCGCCGCCGCCGCGACCGCCGCCCGCGCCGCGCCCCGCGCCGACGCCGGTGCCCATGCTGCCCGCGCCGAAGAGGGTGCCGGGGCCGGTGCCGCCGCCGCCCGAGCCCGAGCCGCGCAGGCCGCGCCCGCCGCTGCCGCGCCCCATGACGGTGCGCCCGCTGTTCAGCCCGCCGAGGAGATCGGCGATGTTCGGGCCCTCCATCGCGGCCGAGAGCGCGTTGGGCTCGCCGTCCGCGCCGCGGATCGCGCCCAGCGCGCCGAGGTTCGCCACCCGCGCGGCTGCGCCGCCGCCGGTGACCTCGCCCTCCATCTCGGTCTCCTCCTGCTGGGAGTCCTCGCGCCCGACGCGGCCCTCTTCTTCCGCCGCCGCCTCGCCGCCCGCCTCTTCACGATCGCGGATGCCCGGGTCGTCGGTGTCGGTGCCGCCCGCGGTGGGATCGGGCTCGAGCAGCTCGGGGGGCGGCGTGACCATGAACTGCCGGATCAGATCCGTGGGCAGCTCCAGCTCGTCGCGGGGCGGGGCGTTCATGAGGGCCAGCCCCAGCAGCAGGGCGATCATCCCGTGCAAGAACGCCGACAGGAGCAGGGCCAGCATGCGCGCCGGCTCGGCGAGGAAGAGCGGCAGGCCCGCACCGATCCGCGGCGCCGCCTTGACCATCTGGAAGAAGACGGCCGCGTTGCCCATCGTGATGACGCCGTAGTCGTCGGGGCCGAGGGGGACGTCGCCGCCGCGCAGGCCGTCGACCTCGCGGCGCTGCCCGCCGAGCCAGACCGCCCCGCCCATGGTGGGCGTGAGCCCGAGCGCGTAGCCGCCGTTGCCCGTCGGCTTCATCAGCGTGAGGCGATCCTCGCTCGTCACCCCGGGCGGGAGCGGGAGCACGTCGTGGTCTCCGTAGCCGAGGGTCACCTCGCGTGGCTTCGAGAGGGTGTCGTCCGCCTGGATGGTGTTTCCGAAGACGAGGGCGACCCGGAGGCGACGTTGGTTCGCGGCGACGGCCATGGACGTTCAGAGTCTACCCGAGAACCGCGGCTTGGGTGGAGTCCCCCGCCCGCGCGGCCCTCACCGGAACGCCTTGCCGTGCGCCGAGCGCTGCAGCTCGGGGATGAACGAGCGGTGCGGCAGGCGCGGGCGGTCGAACTCGGCGCGCATGCGGTTGAGGAAGTAGAGGAGCTGCGGGGACTTGAGGCGGCCGGCGAGGTCGAGCCCGCTGAAGCGGAAGACCTTCACCTTCTCGCCGCCCTCCTGGCGGATGTCGCTGTCGACGTCCTGGTCGACCTCCTCGCCTTCGACGTCGTCGAAGATGGCGGCCTCTTCGCGGCTGCCGGAGGCCTGGTCCTGGCCGAGGGCGACGCCCATCGGCGCGCAGACCAGCGCGCTGATCAGGGTGAGCCCCAGCAGCCGGAGCGGACGGCGCTTCACGACGCGCCCCCGTCGGGCGGGCTGGGGCGCCCGGCGTTCGGATCCGGAATGTCGCGGAGGTATTGCTCGGCCATCTCGCGGTGCCTCCCCGAAGAGGGTGCCACACGGAGGAAGCGCTCGAACAGCTCCCGGCTCTGGGGGCGCTGATCGAGGAACTCGGCCATCAGCACCGCCATGTTGAAGAGCGCCGCCGGGTGGTTGTCGTTCGCGTCCAGCGCGCGCTGGTATTCGCGCCGCGCGCCGCGATGATCGCCCTGCCCGCGGAGGGCGGCGCCGAGCGCGACCCGCGCGTCGAGGTGATCGTCGTCGCGCGCGAGGACCGCGCGGTACTCGGCCTCGGCCCCGGCGTAGTCGCCCGCGTGGAGCAGCACCGAGCCCTGGTTGAGGTGCGCCTCCGAGAAGCTCGCGTCGAGCTGGATGGCCTGCTGGAACTGGACGAAGGCCGCCTGCGTGTCGCCCCGGGAGAGCTCGAGCAGGCCCATCTCGTTGTGGAGGGGGGCGCTCTCGGTGTCGATCTCCATCGCCTTGCGGAAGACCAGCTCCGCCACGTCGAACTGCTCTCGCGCGCGGTAGATGCGGCCGATCTCGGTGAGCGCGGCGACGTTGCGAGGCTGGCGGATCAAGACCTCGCGCGCGTGGCCGAGGGCCGCGTCGTGGTTGCCGCGCTGGCGCTCGACGGCGGTCAGCGCGAGCCGCACCGGCACGCTCTCGGGGTGGCCGCTGACGTAGTCGTTCAGGAGCGACGCCGCCTGGTCGGTCTCGCCCAGGGCGTAGCGCGCCTCGGCGAGCCCCACGAGGACCTCACCCGCGCCGGGCTGGATGGTGCGCGCGGCCTCGAAGTGCGCCACCGCGGCCCGCAGCTCGCCACCGCGCCGGTCCAGGACCCCGAGGTTGTAGTGCGCCTCCCAGAGGTTCGGGTCGAGCTCGAGCGCCCGCTCGAAGCGCTGGCGGGCGCGCCGCTCCCTCGCGCGTCCGCCGCGCGACAGGAGCCGGACGCCGGCCTGGTACTCGCGCGCCGCCGCGGGATCCACGGGGGGCAGATCCGCGGGGCGCATCGCGTCGGCCGCGCCGCCGCCGCACGCGGTGAGCGCGAGCGCGAGCGCCATGACCCAGAGACGGAGGGTCCTCATCGGCGCCTCCTGCGCTGCCGCGCGCGTCGCCTTCGCGCGCGTCGGCGCTCGGCGGCCGACGGCTGCGCCTCCTCCGCCTCGGGCGCCTCCTCCGACGCCGCCGCGGGGGTGGCCGCGGGCGCTGCGGCCTCGGGCGTCTCCGCCTCGGGCTCGCCGCGGCGCAGGCCGTCGAGCGGGGGCGGGATCGGGATGGCCGCCGCGTCGGTGATGTCGCCGCCCATCTCGCGGAGCGGCGGATACTGCACGTCGTTGAGGCGCGTGAGCCCCTCGCGGAGCTGCGCGGTCCAGCGGTTGAAGATCCGCAGCTCGAGCGCGGTCTGGTAGCCGCCCTCGTAGGCCTCGAGCGCGCGCTCCTCGATCGGGATGACGAAGCTCGACAGCTGGTCGAAGTACGCCATCTCCTCCTCCTCGCTCAGCCCCTCGGGGGTGGGCGTGTCGCGCAGGCCCTCCGCGTAGAGCTCGTAGCTGCGCCCGATCTGGAAGAGCGCCGCCGTGACGTACTCGGCGACCTGGAACTGGACTACGTCGGCGAAGGCCTCGGCCGCGCGGCGGAGCAGCTCGCTCTTGCGCTCGAGGCGCTGGCGCAGCGAGTCCATCGGCCCCGCGATCTGGATCGCCTCGTACTCGGCGAGGATCTGCTCGGCCTGCCGGAAGCGCGCCTGGGCCGCGTAGTAGAGGCCGGTCTCGTTCAGCTGATTGCGGCGCCGCCGCGCGAGGCGCACCGCCTGGTTGAGCGCGTTGCTCGCCCCGCTCGTGTCGCCCCCGCGCGTGAGCGCCTCGGCCATGCGCGTGTGGGCCTCGATCTGGCGGTTGCTGTCGCGCGTGCGCCGGATGAAGCGCTGGTAGACCTGGGCCGCCTCGTTCCAGTTCTCGGCGTTGGCGTGCGCCTGCGCGATCAGGAACGTGACCTCGGTCGCGTCGTCGCTCCGACCGAAGCGCTCGAGGAAGCGCTCGCCGTTCTGCACGGCCGGGCCGCTGTCGCCCGCGGTCACGCGCAGCAGGGTCGCGTTGTAGAGCGCGTCCTCGGCCTGGGTGCCGTTCGGGAAGCTCTCCGCGTAGCTCTCGTAGAAGCGCGCGGCGTCGGAGAACTGCGCGATCGACTCGTACATCTGCGCTCCGTTCCAGGCCCCTCGCGCGCCGATCTCGGTGCCCGGGTGCGTCTGGATGAGCTGGTCGTACGCGCTCGACGCGCCGCCGAGGTTGCCGGCCGCCTGGTACTCGAGGCCGGCGTTGAAGTAGGCCTGCGGCGCGCGGTCGTCCCGCGGGAACTCGCGGGCCGCGCGGAGGTAAGCGGTGGCCGCGTCCTCGTGCTCGCCGCGCTGCGCGAGCTGCTCGCCGGTGGCGAAGACCGCGGTGAGGATCAGGGTGTCGAGGCGGCGCTGCGACTCCTCGGTCTGGAACGCGGGCGAGTCCTTCAGGCGACGCGCCCAGGTCTCGATGTTCTGGTAGTCGCGCGCGCGGTTGAAGCTCTCGAGGATCCGCTCGCCCGCGGTGACCGCGTAGGGGCTGTTCGGGAAGCGCTCGAGGAGCTGGCCGAAGAGGCGCACCGCGGGGTCGTAGATCTCGCGGTCGTAGTAGAGCTGGCCCTGGCGGAAGAGGATCTCCGGGAGGTCGGGGTCGTCCGGGAAGAGCTCGACGTAGAGCTCGATGGCGGACGAGAAGCGCACGTCGTTCTCGGTCTCGCCGCACGGGTCCTGCGCGGCCGGGGCGTCCTCCGCTTCGGCCTCGTCGTCGCTCGCCTCTTCGCCGTCCGTCTCCGCGTCTTCGGTCTCGGCGTCCTCCTCGGGCGCGGGCGCGGGCGCGGGCGCCTGCCCGGACCGCTGCGCCGTGCAGCGCTGGAGCTGCGCCTCGCGGACCCGCTCGAACGCGCCGATCGCGTTGTAGAGCGAGTCGCGCGTGTAGCGGCCCTGCGGATCCTGCTGGGCCGCGACCAGGTAGTTCTGCCCCGCCTCGTCGTAGCGCTCGAGGCGGTGGAAGAGGATCTCCGCGCGGTAGAAGCGCAGGTCGTAGCTCTGCTCCCCGTCGGGGAAGTGCTCGAGGTAGATGCCGTAGAGCTCCTCGGCGCGCTCGAAGAGGCGGTCCTGGTTCTCGCGCTGGGCGAGGTCGTGCCAGCGCATCGCGCGGACGCGGATGGCCCGCTCGATCATCTCGCGCGTGTCGGCCACGACCTCGGGGTCGGACTGCTGGCTGACCCAGTTGCTCCCCTCGAGGTAGGTGCCCGCGAGCTCGTCGAGGGCCGCGACCGCCGCGTCCGGCTCGCCGAGGGCGGCGCGCCCGCGCGCGATCTGGAGCTGCCAGCGCGGCGCCCGCTCGTCCGAGGGCGTGCGCTCGAGCACCAGGTTGTACGCCTCGATGCCGTTGTCCCAGCGATCCTGCTCGTAGAAGCGCGCCGCGAGCCGCACCAGCACGCGGTCCGCGTAGCGCTCGCCGCCGATCTCCTCGAGGAACGTGAAGAGGTCCTGCGCGGTGTTGGACTCGTCCTCGGTGAAGACCTGGATGAGGTACTCGAGCGCCTCGCTCTGCAGCTCGCGCAGGCGCTGGCGCTGGTCGGCGCTGACGCGGCCTCGCCCGCGGCCGAGGTCGAGCACGCGGCGGAAGCGGGTCGCGGACTCGGTCGTCTGGTTCATGCGCCAGAGGCACCACGCGCTCTTGAAGAGGGCCAGGCCGTAGAGCTCGCTCTCGCGGTAGCGGAGCACCTGGTCATAGCGAGCGAGGGCGCCCGCGAAGTTCGCCTCGGCGAACTCCGCCTCGGCGAGCGCCATGTGCGCGTCGGGCACGAAGCGGCTCTCGGGGAACTCGGCCAGGATGCGGCGGTAGAGCTCGAGCGCGATGTCGGGCCGGCCGGCCTCGGTCATCGCGAACGCCTTCATGTACATCACGAAGTCGTAGCGGTCGTAGCTCCGGTGGTTCTCGAGGATGCGGTCGTAGAGCGCGACCGAGACGGTGTAGTCGGGGCGCGGCGAGTCGGCCGAGCGGTTCTCGGCCGGCACCGCGTTCCACGCCTCGAAGGCCACGAGGTAGTCGGCGCGCGCCTGCTCCCAGCGCAGCTCCGCGAGCCGGAGCAGCGCGTCGGGCATCTCGGCCGCGTCCTCGGGCTCCTCCCGGATGAACTCCTCGAGGAGCTGGATCGCCGTCTGGCGGCGCTGCACCAGGAGCTGCTCGCGCTCGCGCAGGAGCGTCTCGAGCTGCTGATCCTGGAACTGGCGCGCCGCGTCGCCGAGCGCGTCGGGGCGCTCGCGCAGGTAGAGCCGGTCCTCGAGCGAGTCGCCCGTGCCGCCGCCCGCCCTCGTCCGGGTGGTGCCGCCGGCCTCGTCGACGTCGCCCGCGTCGAGCTCGATGCGGCGCTCCTCCGCGGGATCCTGGAAGCGCCCCTCGATGTCCGCGCCGCGCGGCTGGGCGTGCGCGGTCGGCGCGAGCAGGAGCGCTCCGGCGACGATCCAGCGCTTCATTCGTCCTCCGGCGCGTCGAGGTCTTGGTCCTCGATGGGCGCCTCGTCGAGCGCCGCCTCTTCTTCTTCGAGCGCGTCGTCGTCGAGCTCGTCCTCCTCGAACTCGTCCGCCCAGTACTCGCCCTCGAACGGCCAGTACTCCTCGTCGTCCCGGAGCAGGCCCTGCACCGAGAGCGGGTCCTGCAGCTCGGGCGGGAAGCGCCCCGCGGCGAGCGACTCGATCTGGATCTCGATGCGGCGCTTGCTGCCCATCACCGCGTCGATGCGGCCGATGCGCGAGCGGCGCAGGTAGCCGCCGAGCTCTCCGCGCAGGCCCCGCAGGGCGCGCAGCGCCGCGTCGTTCGCCGCGCCCACCATGCGCCCGCGCACCTGCGCCACGCGCGAGTCGAACTGCGCGGCCATCTGCCGGTCGGTGCGCAGCATGCCCTCGAGGTCGCCGCCGCCGGTCGCGGCGGGGGCGGGGGGCTGGGCGCCGAGCTGGTCGATCTGTCGCTCCATCGCGCCGACGCGCGTCCCGAGCTGCGCCAGCTCACTCTCGAGCGGGCTGAGCTGCGCTTCGGTCGCGCCCGCGGCGCGCATCGCCTCGAGCTGCTCGGTGAGCGCCCGCAGCACGGCGCGGGCCTGGGCGAGGTCGCCTCGGAGCGCGGTCACCTCGTCGAGGCTCTGGACCTCCGCGTCCGCGGCGCGCGGCGCGTCGCTCCCCGCGAGCCGCCCGAGGATGGCCCCGAGCTGCTCGTCGACCCGGCCCGCGCGCGCGGCCTCCGCGTCGAGGGTGCGGACCTCGCGGTAGAGCCGGTAGAAGTCGGGGTCGACCCGCATCAGCGACAGCAGCATCGCGTGCACGTCGACCGGTGACTCGCCGCCCTCGCCGGGGGCCTCGCCCTCGCTCGGCGCAGGCAGCGCGCGGCCCTCCGACGCGAGCAGCTCCTCGAGGAGCCGCTCTTGGCGCGCCGGGCTCTGGAGGATGCGGTCGATCTCGTGCACGACGGGCGTGAACTCGGTCTGGAACCCACGGAACAGGCGGTCGGCGTCCTCGAAGTCGCAGCGCGCGAGGTGGATGTAGCCGCGGAGCAGCGACGCCTCGTGCACGTAGGGCGAGTCCGGGAAGCGGGTCTCGAGCTGGTCGAGGAGATCGATCGCCGTGTCGTGGTCGTCGCCCTCGTACATCGCCCACGCCGCCTCGAAGAGCGCGGCCGCGACGCGGTCCGAGTCCTGCGGGACCTGGAAGTAGTAGTAGAACGCGTCCTCCGGCCGGCGCGCCTCGTGGGCCACGCGGCCGAGGGCCAGCCAGGTCAGGTCACGGATCTCGAAGTAGCGACGATCGACGAAGAACGTGTAGCTGTCGGTGTCTTCGGTGGTCGCGATCGCGCAGAACTGGGCCTCGGCGTCCTCGAGCCGGCCCGCCTGCGCGGCGATCACGCCCTGGAGGTAGCGCGCGTTGGCGTAGAAGCGGCTGCGGCGGCCGACCTGCTCGAAGAAGCGGGCCGAGCCCTCCCAGTCGTGCGCGTCGTAGCGCTCGCGGCCCTGCAGGTAGAGCAGCTCGTTCGCCGCGTCGGGCTGGAGGATCTCCTGTGGCGCCACGCCCTGGAGCCGCTCGATGGCCTGGGCGAGGTTCGCGTCCTGCAGCGCCACGTCCACCGCGCGGCGGTAGGCCGGGCCGAAGTACGGGTCCTCGACCCCGCGCTCGAGGATGCGCTCGAGGTAGCGCCAGGCGCTCCGGAGCGCGCCGAGGCGCTGGAGCGCGCCGGCCAGCATGAACTCCGCCTCGCGGTACTCGTCGAGGCTGTTGAAGTCGCGGAAGCGCGGGCTCTCCACCGCCTCGTAGAGCACGCGCTGCGCCTCCTCGAAGCGATCGTCGAGGTAGAGGCGCTCGCCCTCTCGCACGAGGTCGCGGAGCTGCGTGGCCGAGCCGGTCTCGGGCGCGATGAGGCGCCGCTCGGCCATGGCGTCGTAGTACCGCGTCAGCGCCGTGCCGGCCTCGTCGGTCGCGGTGGCCTCCTGCGCGTGCGCGCTCGAGGCCGCCACGGAGGCGCCCAGTGAGAGACCCAGAGCGATGCCTTGAAGGGGCCGCAAGGGCTACTCCTCCGACGCGGGCGCGGGCCCACTCGCGGCCGGGGCGCCGGCCGGCAGCGCGCGCGTGGCGACGCGCATGCGGGTGCGGACGTCGTAGCGGCCCTCGCCGCCGCTCGGGAAGCTGCGCGCCATGTCCGAGCCGTCCTCGAGGATCAGCGTGACCTCGCTGAGGCGCTCGCGCGCGACCATGAAGCGGTACGACTCGCGCACCTCGTAGCGGTAGGCGTCGTCCTCCCGCGCGCGCTGCTCGAGCTCGAGCGTCAGCACGTGCGGACCGGGCGCGAGCGCGCCGCTGAAGAGGTTCTGCCCCTGCGCGCCGTGCTCGAGCGGGCCGTCGCTCCGGAAGATCGGCGCTCCGTCGAGGTGCACGGTCAGCCGGGACAGCGTGACGTTGTCCCCGGTGCGGTCCTGCAGCTCGACCGTGATGCGGGTCCGGAACAGCTCCGCGCCGAGCGCGTGCACCCGCATGCGGGCCTGGACCAGATCGTCCATCAGCGAGACGTAGTCGGCGCGGATCGGCGTCACGTCGGGCGGCGCGGGGCCGGGGTCGAACGCCTCCGTGGGCTGCTCGCTCGGCTCGGGCGGTGTCTCTTCGACCGGCGGCGCGTCCGTCTCTTCGCCTTCGATCGGCGTCGCGGGCGGGGCGACCTCCTCGCCGTCCTCGGCCGGCTCTTCGGTCTCTTCGACCGGCGGCTCCTCGACCTGCGCGGCGGGCGGCGGCTGACGCCGACGACGGCGACGGCGGCGCTGCGCGTCCGCCTCCTCGGCGAGGAGGATCACCAGCAGGAGGCTCGCGACGAGGACCAGGAGGGTGCGGGCTATCGAGCGCATCGCGTTCTCTCCGCGGGCACGGGCAAGGGCAGGGGCAGGGGGTGACTCGCTTCGCTCGTCATGGGGTGAACGGGATGAACACCGACAGACCCAGGGTCGCGGTGATGTTGTTCACGATCGCCGACTCGCCCAGCAGCTCCTGCTGGAGCACCTGGTCGCGCACGTCGATCCGCAGCGAGAACCACTCGTCGAAGAAGAACTTGATGCCGATGCCCGCGCTGAAGGTCAGGCCGCGCGAGGTCTGGTTGTCGGTCAGGCCGCCGCCGATGGCGAGGTTGAAGTCGAAGCGGCTGATTCCGTCGCCGAACCAGCGGAGCTTGCCGTACGCGATCGACCAGATCAGGTGCGCCTGGTAGACGTAGACCGGCGCCTCGATCCGGATCAGCGAGATGCCGCGGTCGTTCTCGATGATGCGCACCAGCTCCGAGTCCGACTGGCTGTAGGCGAAGCTCGCCTCGAGCCCCAGGTCCTCGGTGACGTGGAAGGTGTAGGCGCCCTGGATCAGATAGGAGGCGCTGAGCAGGTCGGCCGCGTAGACGCCGCCCATCACGCTCAGCTCGTGCCGGAGCGCCTTCTGGAAGAGCCGCTCGCGCACGCCCCGGTATCGACGGCGCGCGTTCAGCTCGTCGCGGATGGCCTCGTCGATGCACTGCGCACCCGCCCGAGCCGGAGAGATCGCGGCCTGCGCGATCGGAGCGGCCGTGGCCAGGATGATCAGAAGTGCGAGCCGAGCGCTCGACCCCATCCCGCCCTGGAAGGGCAAACGAGATCCCATCGCCGACTGTGGTACCTGGGCCTGCCATTCGGTGTCAACGAGCGCGCGTCGCAGATGGCCACGGATCGCGTACCCTTCGGGGCGTGCTGGGCCCCTTCGTGCTGCGCTCCTGCGTCCTGAGGGCGTGGCGTCACGACGACCTCGAGTCGCTGGTCAGGCACGCGAACGACCCGCGCGTGGCCGCGACGGTCCGGGATCTGTTCCCGCACCCGTACACCCGCGAGGAGGGGAGGCGCTGGATCGAGCACGCGTCGGGGGCCGGGCGCCAGTTCAACCTGGCCATCGACGTGGGCGGCGAGGCGGTCGGCGGCATCGGCATGGAGCCCGGCCTCGACGTGCACGCCATCCGCGCGGAGATCGGCTACTGGCTCGGCCACGCCTTCTGGAACGCCGGCATCATGACCGAGGCCGTCGGCGCCTTCTCGAGACACATGCTCGAGGAGCGCGGCTTCCTCCGCCTCGAGGCGCCGGTCTTCGAGACGAACCCGGCGTCCGCCCGCGTGCTCGAGAAGAACGGCTATCTCCTCGAGTCGACGCAGCGCCGCGCCGCCCTCAAGAGCGGGCGCGTCCTCGACGTCTGGATGTACGTCCGGTTCGCGCCTCAGAGCAGCGGGTAGAGCTCTCGCTCTTCGCGCCGGATGCGCTCGTCGAGCGCGCGCACGATGGCCCTCGTCTCGCTCCGGAACCCGGCCCAGTCCCCCGCGATCGCGGTCGACGTCCAGCGCTGGCTGTAGTCCTGGAGCGCGTCGGAGAGGCCGCCCATCTCCTTCTGGAAGCGCGTCGCGGTCCCGCGGATCGTCGCGTCCGTGTGCTTCGCGAGCGCCGGGTAGAGGGAGCGATCCTCCATCGCGAGGTGCACCCGGAGCGCCCCCGCCAGCTCCGACAGGATGCGCCGCGTCGCCTTCGCGTCTTCTGCCGCGTCGCTCGCGGCCACGAGCCGCTCGGCGATCTCGAGCGCCTTGCGGTGCTGCTCTCGATAGGTCTGGATCACGCTCACCTCGTCAGGATACGACCGGGTGAGCGTCCGCTGAAGGCAAACGCCTCAGGCCGCGGCACGCTCGGACGGCTTGGGCACGCTCAGCACGAAGCAGGTGCCGCGCGGGCTGGTCTGCACGTCGATGAACCCGCCCGAGGCCCGCACCGCGGCCCGGACCGCGCTCATGCCGACCCCGCGCCCGCTGATGTCGGTGGCGACGTCCGCGCTCGACACGCCGTCCTCGAAGATGAGGGCGATCTTCTGCTGGCGGTCCATCTTGGCCACCGTCTCGGCGTCCACGCGGCCCAGCTTCACCGCCTTCGCGGTCAAGCGGTCCACCGGGATGCCGCGCCCGTCGTCCTCGACGCGGATCTCCCACGCCCTGCCCGCGTCGATGATGTGCACCGACACGCGGCCGCGCGCGGGCTTCTCTCCGCGCTCCCAGCTCGGCTCGAGCCCGTGGTCGACCGAGTTCCGCACGAGGTGCGAGAGGTTCCGCAGCACCGGGCGCATCACCTCGGAGTCCACCTGCACGTCCTCGCCGGAGAGCTCGAACTCCACCTCCTTCTCGAGGCGCTGGCCGAGCTTCTCCACGAAGCTGTTCATCGGGCCGATGAGCTCGTGGGCCGGTCGCTGCACGACCTGACGGATCCACCCGGAGACCTCGTTCATGTTGGCCGGGTCGGCGGCCAGGGTGCGCAGGCGCTTCAGGTTCTCCGCCGTGATCTCGAACGCCGGCTCGACGTCGTCGTAGTCGAAGCCGAGCACCGCGACGTTGTCCTTGAGGAACGCGCGCATGGCGGCGTGCACGGCCGCGATGCCGTCGCCGCCGATCTCCGCGTCCATCTCGACCTCGTGCGTGACGCTCACGACGTCGTCCAGGCCCCAGGAGGCGGCGTTGCCCTTCACCGTGTGCACGACGCGCCGGACGGTGACCTGGTCGTCGACGGCCTCGAGGGCCATCTCCAGGCTCGTCCGCGTGTCCATCACGAACTGCTCGAAGGCGGTCTTCTGCTGGAGGATGCCGATGAGCACCTCGCGGTGGCGGGACTCTCGCTCCGCCGCCTCGAGCGCGGTGATGTCGCTGACCGTGAAGAGCACGCCGTCGACCGTCTCGTCTTCGGCGCGCACCGCGCGGGCCTCCAGGCGCAGCACGCGGGCCTCGATCTCGAAGCGCTTCGGGAGCTGATCGACCGTGACCTCCTCGGGCATGAAGTCCTCGAAGATCTGGTCGAGCCCGAGCGCCATCTCGGCCGACTGACGCGCGTCGCAGCGGAGCAGCTCGGTCAGCGCGCCGCCCACCTCCGGCTCGCGCGCGAAGAGCGCCTCACACGAGCGCGTGAAGCCCTCTCGCACGCGACCGTCCGGGCCGACCACCAGGAACCCGAAGGTGACGTGGTCGAGGATGGTGCGGATCGCGCGGGTGCGCTCGGCGACCTGGTCCTCCAGGTTCGCGGCGCGGACCTCGGCCAGCTCGCGGCGCTGGCGGTTCTGCTCCTCGCGCTGCCGCGCCTTCTCCAGCGCGCGGTGGATCGGGCTCTGCGCGCCGCCGTCGTGCAGCTTGCGGACCTCGTGCTTGAGGACCCGGACCGTCTTCTCGGCCGCCTCGGCCCTGCGCTCCCAGCTCATCTCGGTCATCGCTCCGCCCCTCACGCCGCCGCCTTGATCGCCACCGCGACCAGGGTCTGGTTGATGTGCAGCCCGTTCAGCTGCTCCCCATACGTGTCGAACCCGATCATCGCGCCGGCCGTCTCGCCGACGACCTCGCCGAGCGCGTCGAAGGCCTCGGCCTGCTTCGCCTCGAGGGCGCGGAGGATGCAGTTGAAGCCGACGATGAAGTCGGCCTTGCCGAGCTCCTCCCGGAGCGCGCCGAGATCCGACGACAGCGAAGCGTGCATGTCTCCGTGGCCGCCCACGTCGAGCACCATGCCCTCCTCGATGGCGCAGTAGAAGGTGATCGAGCCGTCCTCGTTCACCTTCTGGATGCTGCGCACGTAGAGCTCGCCGTTGCAGGCGAAGGTCACCGGGTTGAGGAAGGTGACGTCGCCCGTGACCTCGTCGACGGTCTTGCCGAGGGCCCGCGCGTACGCCTCGATCGCCGGGTAGCCGTCCATCTCGAAGACGGTCCGCGAGGCGGGGTCCGCCTTGGTGATGCAGAGCATCTCCGGCGTGCGCGTGAAGTGCTGGTGCTTGACGATCCGCACGTCGCTGTCGCCCTTGTCGGCGAGCACCACGACGGCGGCGTTGGTCAGCGCGCCCGCGCTGGTGAGCACGCGCGTCTCGGTGAACGCCAGGTCGTCGCCGGCGGAGCCGCCCGCGAGCGGCACCCCCTCGAGCGCCTCGGCGAGCTGCGCGCTGACGCGCTCCTCGGCCATGGAGAGCCCGTCGATCATGAGCAGGCTGAAGTACTTCGACGCGTCGAGGGTCTCCCGCTCGACCCCGAGGCTCGCGAAGAGCGCGTCGGTCACGCCGCGCGCGTCCTCCTCGCCGAAGCTCTTCAGGTCGGTGATGACCTCGGTCGTCCACCGCATCGACGAGTCGTACACCGCGGCCGCGACGAGCGACTCGTTCGAGTGCGCCCCCGCGAGGTGCTCCCCCGCGGTCGTGCAGCCCGCGATGGGCACCTCGCCGAAGCGCGCGCGGAGGGCGTCGACCACCGCCTGCCCGTCCTGCTTCATCGATGCGAACACGAAGATGATCTCCGGCTCGTCCGCCCAGCCCTGCGTCGCCTCCGCGACGGCCTGGTGCCCGTCCGTCGCGAACGACTTCCCCTGCTCAACTTTCATCGATCACCCCACTGCCCACCACTCGGGCTTCATCCACCACGAGGGATCCGACGGACCCCGTTCCGTCGAGCGCCGCGCGCCCGCAGTCACCCCGCGTCTTCCGAGCCCAACCCGGCTCGGAGGACGCGCTCAGAAGAGGAGCATCTCGCCCGCGCCCATGGCGTCGCCCTCTTCCTGGGGCGTCTCCATGTGCTCGGCCGCGTCCTCGGTGCCCCGCAGCTCCACCCACACGCGGAGCGTGCCGTTGGGCCCGGTGAGCGCGAAGTCACGCATCTCGGGGATGCGCCTCGGCTCCACGATCGCGCCGCGCATGACCACGGGCGTCGTCTGCTTGATGGTCCAGCGCCGGCCCGAGAAGAGCCCGTACTTCACGCGGCCCGCGGCCAGGTTGGCCAGCTCCGCCGCCCAGTCCATCACGTCGACCCCGAGGAAGGGGGCGCTGTCCATGAAGGCGCCCTTGTTCCCGCGGATCACGACGCACCCGCCGAGGCCGCCGTCGCCGGTGAAGCCCACCAGCGCGGTGATCTCGTCGCCCGCCTGGTCCTCGTCGTCCGCCGTGCGGAAGCCGGAGAAGAGCGGACGGAGGTGCTCCTCCATGAGAGTGTCGAGGCACGCCATCTCAGGCCGCCTTCCCGAGCTTGGTCACCGCCCCCACGAGGAGGTCCGGCTTGAACGGCTTGACGATCCAGCCCTTGGCGCCCGCCGCGCGTGCGCGCTGGATGAGCTCGGGCTGGCCCTCGGTGGTCAGCATCACGATGGGCACCGCTCGCCCGCTCGCCTTGATCTTCTCGACCATCTCGATGCCGTTCATGCGGGGCATGTTGACGTCACAGATCACCACGGCGGGCGAAGCGCTCTCCACCTTCTGGAAGCCTTCCTCGCCGTCGCAGGCTTCGATCACGTCGAAGCCTGCGCCCGTGAGCGCCATGCGCACCTGCTGCCGGACGGTGCTCGAATCGTCCACGATGAGAACTTTCACGCGTCTCCTCCTGTCGGGGCGAATCGCCCTCGGAGCACCTCAACGGAGGGTCACGTCTTCCTTTGAGGGGATCGTGGGATCAACCGTGCGATCGGATGAAGGCGGCCACCTCGCGCCGCCAGAGCGCGGGCGCCACCTTCGCGCTCTGGACGTGCCCGTGCCCGGGCAAGAGCAGCAGCCGCCCGCCCGCCGCCGCGGCCACCGCGCGCGCCTCTTCGGGCCGCGCCCGCGTGTCCTCGGACCCCGCCACCACGAGCGTCGGCGCGCGCACCCCCGCCGCCCAGCGAACCGGCTCGTTGTCGAACCCGTCGTAGCCGTGCAGCACGCCGCCCCAGAACACGAGCAGCTCCGCGCTCGGGAACGCCGGCAGCCCCATCAACTCGAAGCGGTGCTGCACGGTGGACAGCAGGCGGTCGTAGGGCGCCTCGACCACGATCGCGGCCGGCTCCGCGCCCAGCTCACCCACCGCGCGCAGGATGGCCGCCGCCCCCATGGAGAAGCCGTAGAGGATCGGCCGCTCGATCCCGCGCCCACGCGCCCACTCGAGCGTGGCCATCACGTCCAGCGCCTCGCGGTGCCCGATCGTGACCGTGTCTCCGCTCGAGCCGCCCGAGCCCTCGAAGTCGACCATGACGACCGACCAGCGCTCCTCGTGCAGCAGCCTCGCCGTCTCGAGCAGCTGGTCCTTGCTGGCCGCGTACCCATGGAACACCAGCACCGCGCCGCGCGGGCTCGGCGCCGGGATGTCCCACGCCTCCAGCGTGCCGCCGCGCCCGTTCGACCAGGTCACGGTCTCGTAGACGAGCCCCACGTCGGCTGGCGACCGCGCGTTGATGGGCCTCGGCACCGTCACCCCGAAGAGCGTCGCGCTCAGCTTGGCGCCGATCCCGAGCTGCTCCGGCTGCCCCGTGCGCTCACCTCCGTCGACGAAGGTCGTCATCGCGCGTGCATGCATCAAGCACACCCCGTTGTAGGCCAGCAGGAGCGCCAGCGTCGCGCCGCCCGCCCACCACGTCGTCCGTCGCCACGCTCGGCTCATGCCCACTGCGTGTCTCGCGGCGCGCGCGTCGACCACACTTCTCCGGCGAGCGGCAGGAGGGCGAGCCGAACGGTCGCGCGGGTGCCTCGGACCGGCCGGGAGGCGTAGACTCCAGCGATGGGCCGGTTCGTGATCTGGGGGCTCCTCGCGCTCGGAGGTTGCGCACAGCACCACTACGCCGAAGCGCGGCTCGATGCCGGAGTCGAGCTGCCCGCCCTCCCGCAGCCGTGTCCGTTCGAGCTCGATGAGCCCGCGTGCAGCGCGAGGGAGGGCTGCGCGTACGCCTTCCCCGGCGGCGCGCCCACGCTCGCGCGCGAGGGGTGCGTCGAGCTGCGAGCCTGCGGTGTCCGTGCCGAGTGCCTCACGCCGTATGTCTGCCGTGACGTGGGGCTCGACCCCTGCCGTTCGACCGGTCGTCCCCGCGGGGGCTGCTTGGACGCGGTCCTGCGCCTGCCGCTCTGCGTGCCGCCCGACGCCTACCGCGTCGACTGAGCAGACCGGGGACGATCCTACTCATTCGTCAAACTCGTTGGCCCATCTCGATACGTGTCATCGAGGGGGCTCAGAGCTCGTTCCACTCGCCATCGAGGCAGCTCACCTGGTCGGGATAGATCTCGCGGTAGGCGAGGCAGCTCTGCAGCGCGACTGGTTCGCCTCGGTCGGGCAGCGCGCCACCGGGCTCCTGCGCGAGGCGCATGCACGCGCAGCTGGGCATCCAGACGCCGGACAGGAGGCTTAGATCGAGCGCGCACTCCGCCAGGAGCCGGTCTGCGTTGCGCTCTTCGCAGGGCGGGTTGGGATTCGGCGAGCAGACCCCGAACGCGCGGTGCTCGCTCAACCCGAAGCACCCGGGCCCCCACGCCGACACGCTCGAGCTGACCGCGGGGCACGTGTCCCCGCACGCGCCCCCGCAGAAGGGCAAGTCGGGGTCGGCTCCGTCTCCGCACTCGCCCTCCAGCGGCCCATCCACGAAGGTTGTCCCATCCGAGTAGCGGCAAACCGCGGAGGTGTACTCGGGCTCGTCGCGCTCGCGGATCCAGCGGCAGAACTCGGGGTCTACGCACGCGCTCCTGACGCCATTCATGAGGCAGACGTTTCCGCCCAGGCAAAACCGCACGAAGTAGCTGTCCTCTTCCCCACGAACGCATCGGTTGCCGCCGCGGTGGTCGTCGCCGACGCAGGTGCCGTAATGAGCGTCGCAGAGCCCGCCCCCACACGCCGGCGTGTCGCAGTATCGCCCACACAGGATGGTCGCGCCGACCCGCGGACACTCGGACGCAGCTCCCGCGTCCAGCCCGCGGCCCCCATCCGCTCCGGGCTCGACCCCCGAGTCGCCGCCGTCGCCCCCCTCATGAAGGCTGAAGCAGCCGCCGAGCACGAGGGCCCAGAGCAGCAAGAGCACATGCGCTGCATGGTCGTGCATCATGGCGCGTGCGGCAGTCTACATCGGAAGCGTTGCCCCGGCAGCGACGCCGGGGACGATCCTATTCATTCGTCAAACTCGGTGGCTCATCTCGATACGTGTCATCGAGGGGGCTCAGAGCTCGTTCCACTCGCCATCGAGGCAGCTCACCTGGTCGGGATGGATGGCGCGGTGTGGGCGAGGCAGCTCTTCGGGCCGGCTCAGGGCTGCACGCCGATGGAGCCGGTGATGTTCTCGGTGCCCGAGCCGAGCTCGAGCGGGCCGAGGTCGGTGATGACGCCGCCGCCGTCGAAGCGGACCCGGCGCACGGCGACGTTCTCGCTGATCAGGACGAGCCCCTCGAGCGCGCCGCGGCGGATCATCACCGCGCTGCCCGGGAGCGCGGGGCCGCGGTCCTGGTAGGTCAGCTCGCCCATCACCGTCAGCGGCATCGCGGCGTCGGGCTCGTAGCGCATGCCGTAGATCGCGTCGCCGAAGCCGCTGACCACGATGACCGCGTCGTCGAAGGGCGAGGCCACGATCGCGACCGGGTCCTCGACGTCGGCGATCTGCTGCACGAAGGAGACGCCGTCGTCGATCGCGGCGACGCCGATGCGGTTGCCGGTCGCGCTGAACGACGCGTTGTCGCCCAGGATCGCGTGGCGCTCGTTGGCGGTGACGGTGAAGCCGGCCACGATCCAGTCCGACTCGGGGAAGACCTCACCCGCGGCCAGCGTGGCCGGCGCGCCGAGATCGACCACGCGCACGTCCGGGCCGAGCCCTTCGCCGTCCACCGTCTCGTCGAGGAGATCCTTGCTCGCGATCACCGCGGTGCCGTCGGAGAGGATCTCCATGCCGTAGGGGAGGCGGCCGGGGGCGACCCACTCCGCCGGGCCGATCGCGCCGTCGCAGCCGATGGGCGCGCGGTAGACGCCGCCGCCGGACTCGCGCCACTGCGCGTCGCGGATCCAGATCGCGTCGCCCGCCGGGTCCATCACCACGCCCGCGGCGTAGAAGTCGCCCATGTGCTGGCGGTGCACGACCGTCGGGCGGCCCTCCGCGTCGAGGGTGAAGACGCCGAGCGAGCCGTCGTCCTGCGCCGCGATGCCCACCTCGCCGTCCGGGGTGAAGACGATGGGCGCGTCGTTGGCCTTCCCCATCACGAAGGAATTCCCCGTCCGCGACAGCGTGCCGTCGGCGGCGAGCGCGAGCACCTCGTAGCTGGGGTCACCGAAGGGGTGCGCGAGCGCGACGTAGCGGACGCGGTCGGCCGCGGCGGGGAGGCGAGGGCACTCGGCGCCGCCACCGTCGTGGCCCGAGTCCCGGCCCGAGTCTTGTATGACGCCGCCGTCGGTGTCCACGCCGGAGTCGGCCGGGGCGCCGCCGTCGCCGGGCACGAACGCGTCGTCGGGCACGCCGGAGTCGGTGGGGGCCGCGCCGTCGCAGGCGGTCAACAGGAGGAGCGAGAAGAGAAGGCGTCGCATCGGCCGAGCATGCCACCCGTGAAAGCCGCGCGCCCATCGCATACCCTGCGGTCGAGATGGACCACGCGAAGACCTTCTGCCGCATCTGCGAGGCCGCCTGCGGGCTCGAGGTCCAGACCGAGGGGGACCGGGTCGTCTCCATCAAGCCGGACCGCGCCCACCCGGTGAGCGGTGGCTTCGTCTGCGCCAAGGGCACGCGCTTCGCCGAGGTGGCCGCGCACCCTTCCCGCGTCACCCACCCGAGCGTGCGGCGCGGCGGGGAGCTGGAGCGCACGAGCTGGCCGCGCGCGATCGAGGCGGCGGCGAGCCGGCTGCGCCCGATCCTGGAGCGCCACGGGCCGCACGCGGTCGCGCTCTACATCGGCAACCCGCTCGCCTTTCACGCCCTCGGGCAGATCGCGGCCGTCTTCTTCGGGCGCGCGCTCGGCACGCGCAACGTGTTCACCGCGGGCAGCCAGGACTGCAACAACAAGTTCGCGGCCGCGCAGCTGATGCACGGCACGCCGGTCATCCACCCCATCCCCGACTTCGAGCACGCGGAGATGGCTGTGATGCTCGGCACCAACCCCGCCGTGAGCCAGGCGAGCTTCGTGCACCTCGAGGGCGGCGCGCTCACCTTCGACCGCTTCCAGAAGCGCGGCGGGCGCCTCGTCTGGGTCGACGTGCGCGAGACCGAGAGCGCCAAGCGCTGGGGCGAGCTGATCACCATCCGGCCTGGCACCGACGTCTTCCTCGTGCTCGCCCTGCTCGGGCTCTTCGCCGACCGCGGGATCGAAGACGCGCGCGTGGCCGGCCTCGAGACCCTGCTCGAGCTCGCGCGGGAGATCACGCCCCAGCGCGCCGAGGCCGCGTGCGGCGTCTCGGCGCAGCAGATCCGCGCGCTGGCCGCCGACATCGACCGCGCGAACGGCGTCGCCTTCCACCAGTCGGTCGGGGTCAACCAGGGCCCCTTCGGCACCCTCGCCTACGTCGCGCTCCAGGCCCTCGCCTACGTCACGGGCAACTACGACGCGCGCGGCGGCTCGCTCTTCTCGCCGCTGGGTGTACACGGCGCGCGCCTCGCGCGGCAGGTCGGCCTCTTCACCTCGCAGGCCCGCAGCCGCATCGGCGACTTCCCCACCGTCTTCGACAGCCTGCCCGGCGGGGTGATGGCGGACGAGATCCTCACCGAGGGGCCCGAGCGGGTCCGCGCGCTGGTGGTCATCGCGGGCGACCCCATCCGCTCGATCCCGGGCTCGCGCCGGCTCGAGCGGGCCATCGCTTCGCTCGACGCCGTCGTCGCGCTCGACTTCTTCGAGTCCCGGACCGGCCAGCACGCCGACGTGATCTTGCCGGCCACGACCTTCCTCGAGCGCGCGGATCTCGCGCTGCCCGGCCTGCCGCTCCAGACGGTCGACCTCGCGCAGACCACCCCGGCCATGATCCCGCGGGTGGGCGAGGCCCGCCCCGAGCACGAGGTCCTCGCGCAGCTCAGCCTCGCGATCGACCGGCCCCTCTTCGGCAGCCGCCTCGCGTCGCGCGTCCTGAGCAAGCCGGGCCTCGCCGACCGCGCGATCCCCGCCCTGACCGAGCTCGCCTGGAAGCTCTTCGACCGCGACCCGGCGCGCCGCGGCCACGGCGTCCCGATCCCGACCCCGAAGCCCGAGACGTACCTGGGGCGCGGGCCGATGACCGAGGACGGCCGGGTGCACTTCTGGCGGCCCGCGCTCGACGCCGAGCGTGCGCGCCTGCTCGCGTGGGAGAAGCGCGCGCGTCCGGACGGCTTCGTGCTGCTCGGGCGCAGGCGGCGCATCGGCCACAACTCGTGGCTGCACGGCGGCACGCGCGAGGGCGCGCTCGAGGGCGAGGCGTGGATGGCGCCGTCGGACCTCGCGCGGCTCGGCCTCGAGGACGGCGCGGACGTGACCCTGCGCACCGAGACCGGGGAGCTGACGATGCCGGTCCGCGCGCGAGACGGCGTGGCGCCGGGCACGGTGGTGGTCCCGCACGGGGAGCTCGAGGTGAACGTCAACGAGCTGCTCCCGTCGGGCGCCGCGCACATCGAGCCGCTCAGCGGGATGCTGCACATGACCGGCGTGCCGGTCGAGGTGCGCCCCGGGGTGCGGGTCCGCCCGACCTCGCCGGAGGGAGCGCGGGCATGACCCTCCGCGTCCTCTTCGTCGGCAACAGCTACACCTTCTACAACGACATGCCCGAGCAGGTCGCGGCGCTCTCCCGGAGCGACCCGGGCGCGCCGGAGATCGAGACCGAGCGCGTCGTCGAGGGCGGCGCGACGCTGAAGCTGCACTTCGAGGAGACCGGCGCGCGGCAGCGCATCGACGAGGGCGGCTTCACCCACGTGGTGCTGCAGGAGAAGAGCACCGGGCCGCTGCACGACGGCGACGAGTTCCACGTCTACGTCGGCTGCCTCGGCGAGCTGGCCAAGTCCCGCAAGGCTAAGCTGCTCCTCTACCAGACCTGGGCCCGCAAGGAGGGCCACGAGATCTATCGCTGGAAGTGGTCGGGAAAGGGGCCGGCCAAGATGACCAAGAAGGTGCGCAAGGAGGTCGACCGCGCCGCCACCCGCCTCGAGGCGGAGGTCGTGCCCGTGGGCGACGTCTGGGAGCAGGTCCGCCTGAAGCACCCGGAGCTGAACCTGCACGACGAGGATCTCCACCACGCGTCGCCCCTCGGCAGCCACCTCGCGGCCAGCGTGTTCTTCGCGTTCCTCGCCCAGCGCGACCCGACCCCGGTGCCGTTCATGCCCGAGGGCCTCGACCGCGACCAGGCCCTGCTCGTGCGCGCGATGGCGTGGGATCACCTGCATCCGGCCGGCTGATCGGGGGGAAGCTATCGGGGCGGCCGGGCATATCATCGGGCGATGCGAACTCTCCTCGTCTTCGGTGCGTGCCTCCTCTGTGCGTGCGGCGGCGACAGCCGCCCGGGCGGGGACGGCGCGGCGGCCTCGATGGACTCCGGCGTCGGCCGTGACGGCGCCCCGCCGCCGCTCCCCGACGGCGCGCCCGCCCCCGACGGATCCCGGCCCGGGGACGACGCCGGCCCGCCTCCACCGGAGCTGCGCTTCTGTCAGCTCGGCTGCGCGTCGGTCGCGGACTGCGCCACCGCGAGCCCCGCGTTCGACGCCGACAACTACGCCTGCGAAGGCGGCGCGTGCCGCTACACCGGCTGCGTCGACGACGGCGAGTGCCGCGCGACTTTCATGGACGACCGCTACGTATGCCGTGACCCGGGCACGGGCACGCGCTCGTGTGTGCAGGGCTGCGCGAGCGCGGCCGACTGCGGCACCGGCACGCCGGCGTTCGACGCGGACAACTACGCCTGCGAGGGCGGCCTCTGCTTCTACACGGGCTGCCGCACCGACGCGGAGTGCGAGGCGACGTTCATGTCGAGCGCGTACGGCTGCTTCGCCGTCGAGCCCCCCGCCACGCCGCTCCCCGTGCCCACCGCCGAGCGCAACTGCGTGCGGCGCTGCGCGAGCCCGCCCGACTGCGACAGCGGCTCGCCCGCCTTCGACGCGGACAACTACGCGTGCGAAGGCGGCTCGTGCCGCTACCTCGGCTGCAACGGCGACGGCGAGTGCGCCGCCTCGCTGATGCGCAGCGACGCCGTCTGCCGCTGACCCGCGCAGGCGACGAAATTGGTGCGGACCGCGTGCGAGGGGAGAGTCCGCGCATGTCACGCATGCTGTGGGTCGCGCTCCTCCTCGCCTCCGCCTGTGAGTCACCCGACGCGCCCTTGGACGCGAGCGCTCCGACCGACGCATCCGCGCCGGTAGACGGATCGACGAGCGCCGACGCGGGGCCGGCGCCGCTGCTCGCCGCGATGGACGACCTCACCCTCGACGAGCGGGAGGTGGCCACCGTGGTGATCCCCGCCCGCGCGGGAGCGCGCGTGTTCGTCGAGGGCGCGCCGCCCGGCACCGTGTTCGACGAGCCGTCCCGCACCCTCGCGCTCTTCCCCGACTTCACCCAGAGCGGGACGTACCCGATCACCGTGGACGTGCTCGACGAGCGGGGCGAAGGCGCGGACACGGCGAGCGCCACCTTCACCCTCACGGTGCGCGACACCATCACGCCGCCGGATCCGGTCATCGTCGGCGAGGAGGCGCTCTGGGGCGCGACCCTCTACTCCCTCGAGCTCACCACGGACGACTTCCTCGACCCACCCGGCCTGGCGGGTCGGACCTTCGAGGCGCGCGTGGTGGTTCCGGACGCGGCGACCGCCGAGGCGCCGCTGCCGCTGAGCATCGGCCTGCATGGCTCCGGCGGCTCCGCGGGCACGGGAGGAGGGAGCCGAGAGCGCTTCGGCATCGGCCCGTCGGAGCCCTACGTCAGCTGGTGGACCGGCCAGCACTCCGACCTGCCCGACGAGCCGGGCGCGGACGCCACGGTCGCCAACACCTCGCAGCGCCGCATCCTGCATCTGCTCGACTGGGTGACGCGCACCTTCGAGGGCGTCGACCGCGAGCGCGTGAGCGTCTCCGGCTCCTCCATGGGGGGCTCGGGCGCGATCTACTTCGCGATCCGTTACGGCTACCACCTCTCTCAGGTCACCTCGAACATCGGCATGACCGCGATCGGGCTCGCCGGCGAGGGGGCCCAGACCGCGCTCGAGAGGCACTGGGGTGCGCGCTCGAGCGCGCTGCTCGACGACCGCGGGGTGCCCGTCTGGCAGCGCTACGACCTGTCCCGCGCCCTCGCCGAGGACTCCGGCCTGCGCGACGTCTTCTTCACCACCGACAGCGGCGTCACGGACCGCATCATCGCGTTCCACCACATCAGCAGCCCGAGCCCGGTCACGGGAGAGGCCTTCGTCGACATCGCGCAGCGGGTGCACGTCGGCCACCGGATCACCTGGGATCAGCGCGGGCACCAGACGGGCGAGGGGGGATTCACCTCGCGCTGGTCGGGCTCGCTCCCCGAGGCGTCAGCGCTGCGGCGTGACCGGCCGTTCCCGGCGTTCACCGGCTCCTCGCTCGACCAGGATCCTCCCCGCTGGGACGAGGCGGCCGAGGCGTTCGTCGGCGGCGATCCACGCGGCATGCGCAACCGCTACCTCGCGTGGGTGACGGCTGACATCGTCGACGAGCGAGAGCGCCTGGAGCTGCCGCTGTTCGTGCGCACCGATCCGCCGGCCGAGCCCTTCGCCGACGGATACCCCGAGGTCGGTCACGGCTACACGGGCGCGCTCCCCGTCACGGCGGACGTCACGCCGCGGCGCGTCCGACGCTTCCGGTGCCTCCCGGGAGAGCGCGTCCGCTGGAGCTTCGGTACGGGGAGCGGCGTCGTCACAGCAGACGACGAAGGCGCGGTGACGGTGCCGGACCTCGCGCTCGGCGCCGAGCCCGTGACGCTCGTGCTCACGCGCTCGTGAGTTTCGCGCAGCCGGCGTAATCGACGCGCGACGCCGGCTGACGATGATGGGCTCATGTCGAACTCGCGCGCCTGGGCCCTCGCGACCTGCCTCCTGACGCTCTCGATCGGCGGAGAGGCGTCGGCGCAGGCCTATCCAGTCGTCTCTCTCGATTACCCCATCGTCTACGTGCGCTGCCCGCGCTCTCAGGAGTGGACCGCCACGGCCGAGGTCACCGTGGGCGGCGAGCGGGTCATGCGGAGCCGCACCTTCGACGTCACCGACGGCCCCGACCGCATGCCGGAGGTCACGCGCTTCTACGGCGGCTTCCAGGCCGGCTGCGATCTGATGCTCCGCCACCCCGGGGGCGACGAGGAGGTGATCTACGACTGCGGCAGCCGGCCCGAAGAGGACGCCTGCTCGGCGATGGATCCGGCGGTGAGCTTCGATGGCGCGCGCATCGCGTTCGCGGTCTTCCACGGGCGCGTGACCCGCGCGAGGCAGAACGCCGACTCGACCCTCTTCGACCCCGACGCCGACCCCGAGCCCGTCCCGGTCACCTGGCCCAACCCGCTCCTGCGCGCGAGCGGCGCGCACATGCTCGTCTACGACGTGGAGAGCCGGGAGACGGCCGAGATCACGCCGTACACCGAAGGGATCTGGGACAGCGGCCCCGCGTGGCTCTCGACGGGGCGCATCGCCTTCACCTCCAATCGCCAGCACGTCTTTCGAACGCTCATCCACGGATCCGACCCGGCGTCGCAGATCTACACCGTCGACCCGGACGGGGAGAACATCGAGGTCGCGAGCCACCACTCGCTCGGCGCCGAGCAGCACCCCTACCAGCTCCGCGATGGCCGCGTGGCCTACTCCAGCTGGCAGCTCTTCGGCATGCTGCCCTACCGCACGAGCAACGGCGGCACCCGCAACGCGGGCTCCACCCCGAACAAGTTCCACCTGTACGTCCAGAGCCCCGACGGAGCCGAGCCCTTCGCGCTCTATGGTCAGCACGGCACCAACCCGAACATGGCGTCCGTCGCCGCGCACTTCCTCACCCAGGACGGAACGGGGCGAGTGTGGGGAGGCGTGTACTACCGCGCCAACAACAACGGCCTCGCGAACATCCACGGCTTGATGCCTCCGCCCGAGGGTCAGGAGGGCTACGGACCGCACGAGCTGGAGGCCCTGCCCGTGCCCTACTGGGAGCGCAGCCGCTACCTCTACTACCCGCGCGACGCGATGATCATCGCGCCCTGGTCGGCCGGCGGCTCGGATCTGAACGCGCCCGTCGCGGAGCCACCGTTCGAGCACCCGAACTACGCCGACCCGCTCCGCAACGTGGGCAAGCTCGGTTTCCCCGCCTCGGTGCCCGAGGGGATGCTGCTCTCGTGGGGGCTCGGCCGCTGCCACATCCGCACCCTCGCGCGCGCGGCCATCCCCGCCGACTCGGCGTCCGGCGTCGACAACCCCGCGTGCGATCTCGGGATCTACCGCACGCGCGCGGTCCCCTCCACTTCGCCCGCCGACCTCGAGCGCGTCGTCGACTCCCGCGAGTACCACGAGGTCTTCGCCAAGCCGGTGATCCCCTACTCGGATCTCTTCGGCGTGGAGCAGCCCGACGTGATCGAGCGGGCCGAGATCCGCTATCGCGGCACCCCGGGGCTCGAGCCGGGCACGCCCTTCGGCATGCTCGGCGCGTCCAGCCTGATCTACCGCGAGACCGGCCATCACTCGATCGGGAGAGACGGTGTCGTGCCCATCCCCTTCGCCTTCCAGAGCCACAGCCAGCTCGCCCGCGTCGGCGGTGATCTCATCCGCTACGACGACGACGAGATCTGCGGCGTGCGCATCCTGGGCGTGATGCCCAACCGCGAGGAGGACGAGCGCGAGGGCAACGGCAGCCGCCTCGGCGAGCGCGTCGTGATCCTCGGCGAGGTGCCCGCCCGGCACCGCGAGGGCGGCGCCCCGATCATCGACTCGATGGGCAACCCCGACACCTCGTTCCTCCTCCGCATGCCCGCCAACATGCCGTACCTCATGCAGTCCGTGGACTGCGACGGCCGCGCGCTGTCCACCGACCAGGTGTGGCAGTCGGTGCGCCCGGGCGAGAAGAAGGTGTGCGGCGGCTGCCACGTGCACAGCCAGGAGTCGATGCCGTTCGAGGGCACCGTCGCGAGCCGCGACGACTTCGTCCCCGCGCGCCTCGGCGAGGGCTACGTGCCGCTCATGGACGGCCTCGACGCGGACGGCGACGTGGTGGTGCGCGAGGTCGAGGGGCAGGGCCTCGCGGTCCAGCTCGAGCGTGACGTCATGCCCATCCTCGAGCGCCGCTGCGCGAGCTGCCACGGCGAGACCGACCCCGCGGGGGGCCTGCGCCTCGACGACGCCGAAGAGGTGGTTCGCTGCGTGTTCCGCGACGCGGACCAGAGCTGCGTCCCCGAGGCGCGCCGCGTGCCGGGCGCGCGTGAGGGCCGCTCCACCCTCGACTGGCCGAACTACTCCTACTACGCGCGCTTCATGAACGCGCGCGGCTCGCTCCTCTACTGGAAGGCCACGAACCGACGCACCGACGGCATCGCCGACGACGAGCGCGAGAGCGACATCGACTTCGGCGCCGACCACCCCACCGAGATCACACCCGAGGAGCTCGACACCCTCGCGATGTGGCTCGAGCTCGGCGGCCCGGCCGGACCGCGCTATCTGCACGACACGCAGCCGCCCACCCTCAACGTCTTCGGCCAGGTCGAGGGCGCCGCGCTCGTCTCGTTCCGGCTCGGCACCACCGACCTCGGGACCGGCGTCGACGTCTCGAGCCTCTCCGTCTGTCAGCTCGAGGGCGACGGCTGCGCGTGGACGGAGACCCCCGAGGCCTCTCCGCACGGCATCGTGGACCTGAGCCTGCCGGCGCCGGTCACCGAGCCGTCCACCCGCTTCCGCTTCACCGTGCTCGACGCGGCGGGCAACGAGCGCACCTTCGTGCGCAACGCGCGCTGGTTCTTCGCGCTCGCGATCGGCTGGGAGGACGGCACGGTGCCGCCGCTCCCGGGCCCCGACGGCGGCGCTCCGGTCCCCCGCACCGACGGCAGCCTCCCCGGCGCCGACGGGGGCGCGGGCGAGGAGACCGTCATGGGCGACTGCGCCTGTCGCGCCGCGCCCGGCAAGCCGAGCCGCTGGCCCGTGGGCCTCGCCCTCGGCTCGGTCCTGCTCGCGCTCCGGACCCGGCGGCGCCGGTCTCGGCGCGCGCCCTGACGCGGCCGGCCCGCTACGCCGTTCGTATCCCGATCGTCTCGCCGCCGGTGACGAAGGCGCCGATGTTGACCGGGCCGTCGACCGGGCCGAAGAGCCCGAGCAGGTCGCGCCCCGCGCCGACGCAGGGGCTGTCGGGCTGAAGTCGATATGCGTCGTCGACCCGTGGGTCGCCCACGAGCGAGCTCCGGTCTTGGCCGTGGGTGCGCTGCCACTCGGAGAGCGCCATGTCTTGCAGCGCGCGGCTGCCGCCGAAGGCCGAGCGCGCGAACGAGAGCGCGTTGTGGTCGTAGGCGGCGAAGCCCGCGATGGCGGCCGCGGACGCGGAGTAGCTGCCGAGGTAGGCGTCGACGTCGAAGAACAGGTTGTTGAAGACGCGGCAGTCTCCGCCGTCGGGCGGGGCGGCCCACCAGATGCAGCCGGGGTCGGCGCCGTCCCGCCCGTGCGCGATCGTGTTGTTGAAGACGTCGAGGTCGGCCACGCGCATCACGCCGCTGCTCGTGGTGAGCTCGATGAAGTAGCGGCAGTCCTCGACCAGGTTCTGCTGAACGCGAGAGCGCGAGCCGCCGGGGTTCGCGACCGGGCGATGGAGGCGCAGCGCCGAGACGCAGCCCTCGAAGTGGTTCAGGCGCACCGTGAGCGCCTGCATCTCGAGCCCGTAGCCCGCGCCCTTGGGCTGCACGCCGTGCGCGCAGCGGAGGAAGTGGTTGTGCTCCACGCGCAGCCGATCGACGCCGTAGAGGATGACGCCGCTGTTGTTGGTGCCGCCGCCGCCCCAGAACCCCTCCAGCCGGTTGTCGTGGATCGCGGTGTCCTCGACGCCCTCGAGCCGGATGGCCGAGTAGTTGTCGCCGGCCGAGACGTCGGGATCTCCGACGATGTGGCACTCCGCGATCGTGATGTGGTCGGCGTTCCAGCACGTGACGACGCCGCAGTCCTGGAAGATGTGCCCCTCGGGGTCGCCCTCGTCTGCGTACAGGCCGATCCACTTCACGTGGCTCGTGCGCGTGCGCATGCGCGTGCCGAAGCAAGGCCAGCCGGTTCGCGATCCCGCGCCGTGGCTCGCGCCGCTGTGGAGCTCGCTCCGGTCGGTGTCGTGGTGGGCGGCGGAGAACTGCGCCACGAACACGATCGGCGCGTCCGCGGTCCCGTCGTTGGCGGGCGCCCAGGCGGGGAGGTTGTTGGTCAGGCTCGGGTCGTCGATGGAGGCCTGCGGCTGCCGGCCCACGTAGCGCCCGGGCCGGATCCCCACGACGTCGCCCGCCACCGCGAGCTCCATCGCCTGGGTCAAGGTCCACGGGCGCGCGTCGGAGCCGTCCCCCGTGCCGTCGGCGTCGGGGGAGACGGTCTTCGTGCGGCGCGCGAACAGGCCCTCGCGCGGCGCCGCGGCGTCCGCGCGGGCGTCCGTCTCGGCCCCTGCGTCCGAGGCGTCCGGCGGGACCTGCGCGTCGCGAGCGGGCGCGGCGTCGAGCGGATCCATCCCCGGCGTGCAGGCGGCGAGGCCCGTCGAGCCGAGCAGGAAGTTGAAGTCGCGGCGGCTGATCTTCATCGCGGGAAGAGCGTCCCACCCGGCCGCCGCGCGGTCGAAGCCTCTCCGCTGACTTCGGCTGACCTGCCCTCAGCGGCCGAGGCGGCGGCGGGCCTCGGCGTCTTCCGGATCGAGCTCGAGCGCGCGCTCGTAGGCGCGCCGCGCGCCGCCGATGTCTCCGGCCATGCGGCGGGCGTCGCCGAGCAACACGCGATAGCTCGCGCGCCGCCGCCGGAGCTGCACCGCGCGCTCTGCGTGCTCGAGCGCGCCCTCGGCGTCGCCCGCGGTCAGCCGCTCGCGCGCGAGGCCCGCCACCGCGTGCGGGTTCGCCTCGTGCACCTCGAACGCCTGCTGGTAGGCGACGCGCGCGGCCTCCCAGCGTCCCTCGCGCTCGGCGAGCTGTCCGTCGCGCACCAGCGCGTCCGAGCGCTCGCGCGCCGACGCCTCGTCCTCGGCCCCGGGCTCGCTCTCGGGAGCCTGGGCGCTCTCGGGAGACTCGGCCTCGGACTCGCTCGCGGGAGCTTCGCGCTCGGGAGCCTCGACCGGCGGCGCGGCGGCGGGCGCAGCCGTCGGCGGCGCGGCCCCTCGCGTGACCTCGCCGGGCTGCTCCGTGAGCGACGAGGCGCCGAACACCAGCGCGGCCGCGATCGCCACCGCCACGACGAGCAAGATCACCGCGAGGCCCACGAAGGGCGCGAGCCGGCGCCGGGGCGCGTCGACCTCGGGCGGCGACTCGGGGAGCTGCGCCAGGCGCGGCGCCTCCGTCACGCGCGGCGGGCGCGCGGGCACCGTCGCGCGCTCCTCTCTCGCCAGCGCCTGAGAGAGCGCGTCGTGCTCCGCCGTCGCGTCCGCGTCGGGCGTCTCGAGCGCCTCGTCCGCGTCGTCTTCGCTCACCGCGTCGCGGGGCGCGGTCTCGGCCATGTCGGCGAGGGAGAGCGGCGCGGCGCGCGGCACGGTGATGCCCATGGGGTCCGCGCCCTCGATGTGCACCGCCTCTCGGATCCCCGAGCTGCGATCATCGGGCTTGACCCAGCCCTGCTTGGGCGCGGTCTTGCGCAGCGCGCCGAGCACCGGGGCGTTGGTGAGCGAGCCCCGCGGCGGCTGGCTCATCGCGGCGATCTGCCGGAAGCGCTGCATCTGCTCGAGCGGCTGCTGGACGGTCTGCTTCTCGTCGTCCCAGCCGAGGTCCTCGATGGGCGCGCCCTCGGTGACCGCGCGGGCCACCTTCTCAGCCACCTTGTCGGCCAGCCGATCCACCTCGTCCGCGAGGGCCGCGTCCACCGCGCGAGACGCGTGCGGGCCGAGCTTGGCCTCCAGCCGCTCGGCCAGCGCCTCGATCAGACGCGGAGCGTCTTCGCGCTTCTTCTCGGCCGACGACACAGACCCTCCGCTGCCTCCCCACCACCCGCCGAGGGAGACGCGACTCTGTTACACGCCCTCCGGGTCGATTCAAGCCGCGGTCAGCACAGATACCGCTCGCCGCCGTCGCACAGGATCGTGACGACGCGCTGCCCCGGCTTCATGCGCTTGGCCAGCTCCTGCGCCGCGTGCACGTTGGCCCCGGCCGACGGCCCCACGAGGAGCCCCTCTTCCTTGGCCAGCCTGCGCGTCATCCGGTCCGCGGCCAGATCCGTCACCGTGAGGATCTCGTCGATCAGCGCGCGGTCGAGCACGCCCGGCACGAAGCCCGCGCCGAGCCCCTGGATGCCGTGCAGCCCCGGCTTGCCGCCGCTGAGCACCGCGCTCGCGCGCGGCTCCACCGCGACGACCTTCACCTCGGGGTTCCGCTCCTTCAGCACCTTGCCCACGCCGGTGACCGTGCCGCCCGTGCCCACGCCCGCGACGAAGGCGTCGACCTCGCCGCCGCACGCCTTCCAGATCTCCTCCGCCGTCGTCGCCTCGTGGCTGCGCGGGTTGGCGGGGTTGTCGAACTGGCTCGGCATGAACGCGCCGTCGGTCTCCTCGAGCAGCCGGTTGGCGCGCTCGACCGCCCCGGCCATGCCCTCCATCGAGGGCGTGAGGATCACCTCGGCCCCGTAGCTCTTGAGGATCTGCCGGCGCGAGACGCTCATGTCCTCGGGCATCACGAGCACGCAGCGGTAGCCCTTGACCGCGCTCATCGCCGCGAGGCTGATCCCCGTGTTGCCGCTCGTCGCCTCGATCAGCGTCGAGCCCTCGCGCAGCTGCCCCGCGTCCTCGGCCGCCTCGATCATGAACAGGGCCGGGCGGTCCTTGACCGAGCCGGCGGGGTTGTTCCGCTCGAGCTTCCCGCAGATCTCGGCCCCGCGCTTCGGCGAGAGCTTCTTCAACCGGATCAGCGGCGTCCGGCCGACGAGATCCAGCACTCCGTCATAGATGCGATCGTCCAAGGTGGCTCCTGCTGCCCCGAGGAGTAGCACGACTGGCGCGGCTAAGGCGCCGACGGTGGCGGCTGGGTCAGGAGCCCTCGGACGAGCCCGATCGCGCCGAGCAGCAGGGGCAAGAACGACGCCGCGGCGCCGAACCAGATGTTGGTCATCGCCTCCTCGCGGCCGCGCTCGTAGAGCTGCGCGCGCATCGCCGCGTCGGCGAACGCCAGCGCGCCCTCCATGACGTTCATCCAGTAGAAGTACGCCGCGATGCCAGCCAGCAGCGTCGCGCCGCCGACCAGCAACGACGCGGCGCCCAGCCCGATCCGCGCCCCCTTGGACTTGGCGACGAACGCCGCCACCACCGCCGCGAGCGCGAGCGGGTTGCCGATCAGCCCGCAGCACAAGAGGCCGTACATCGAGGCCCCGCCCTCCTGGAACATCATCATCGCCCGAGGATAGCCTCAGTTGAGCTCGAACCCCGGGACGAGCGGGTGGCCCGCTCGGCACAGCGCGCAGTCGCTCGGCGCGTAGCGTGTCCACCGCGCGTCGAAGAGGCTCTCGACGGCCACGCCATCCACCTGGTCGAGGTTCGCGCCGAGCCGCGCGAAGGCGACGACGCGCACGTCCTCGGTCGCGGCGCGGGCGACGTCGAGCAGCGCGCGCGCCGACGCGCCCGTGGTCACGACGTCCAGCGCGACGATCACGGTGGCGGCCCCCTCGAGTGTGCCCCGAGCGACCTCACGGGTGGGGCGCCGCCCCTGGTCGATGGCCACGCTCGCCTCCCCGGACCCGACCACGCGGGCGAGGGCGGACGCGAAGAAGCGCCCCGCGTTGTCCGCCGAGAGCACGACGGCGTCCGAGCCCGGCGCGAGCCCGAGCGCGTCCACGGCGACCCGCGCGATCAGCGCGGCGTTCTCGGCGCGGTAGGCGAGCTGCCCGAACCGGAGGAAGTACTCGGTGTGGGGTCCGCTCTGCAGCCGGAAGTGTCCCCGGAGGAGCGCCCCGGTCGACGCGATCAGCTCGACGAGCGGCGCCGCCGCCTCCTCCTCGATGCGAGGGGAGAGCTGCCGTCGCGCCTCGATCGGATCACGCAGACGCAAGGGTCGATCCCACGAATGGCTGCACGGCGATGCCGTCATCTCCGAGGGGGAACGCGACGTAGAGCTTCTCGTGCGGGATGCTCTCGCCGAGCGCGCGGGCCACGGTGCGGTCCGTGACCACGCACGCGGCGAAGCCGCGGCTCAGTTGCTCGGCCAGCCGGAACGGCACGACATCGACCACCTGACGGACCGCTCCCGCGCTCAACGCTTCTTGCCACGATCCGATCTCGTCCGTGGTCAACACGGCGTCCGGAGGCACGCCTACGAAGGCCTCCGCGAGCTGGTCCGGGCGTGCGAGCACCGCGTCCCATCGCTCGCCGTCCCGCCCCCAGCGAACGCGGCCATCCATCTTCAGATCGAGCAGCGTGCACATCTCGGCCGCCTCGAGGAAGGACCGCACCAGACGCGCGCGCTCATCGCTCTCGACCGTCACGCAGGCGCAGAGCTCCTCCTCCGTCACCTCGCGCGCGCAACGGAGGAGGCTCGTCATCGCGACCACGTCCGCGATGAGCTGGTCGTCTCGCGACGGTCTCTCCGCCTCGAGCTCGAGCGCGAGCCGGTGTCCGCGCGCGCTGAGCTGCCGCGGCCGCCGGCGCTTGTCACCCGCAGGGGCCGGCTCCACCAGACCCAGCTGCTCGAGCTTCTGGAGCTTGCGCGTCCAGCCGCCGTTGTTCGGCGCGTCGCCGATGGCCTCGGCCAGCTCCGTCGGCGTCATCGCGCGCTCCCCCAACGCCACAATGATGGCGTCCAGATCCGCCGCCGCCTCGATCGCCTGGCGTGCCGCGGCCCGCTCCGACGCGTCGGACATGGCTGACGACGTGGCCGCGAGCAGATCGGAGAGCGCCGAGAGATACCCCCTGTCGAACGCGTCGCGTCCGCGTCGCGCCCGCCCGAAAGCACGGGAGAGCTTCCGCGCCTCGTCGGCCACGAGGTGCGAGGACGCCACGGCGTGGCCCAGCTCGGACGCGAGTTGCGCCAGCCCAGACCGCTCCTTCGCGCGGGCGACGCGTCGCTTCAACGCTGCGAACACCGTCTCGTCGGCCATGCCTGCCTCCCTACGGCCCTCGATGATAGTGATGAACCCTTGATACGTCAAACACTCGTCAAGTATCTGGTTCCCACGGGCCGTCGCACAAGGTGATCCAGCGCAGGCCGGGGGCGGGAGAAGCGGCCGTGTGGAGGATCGCTGCGGCCTCGCGGCGAGGCCGCGCCAGGATCGCGGACACGCCTTCCCCCCGGCCCGGTCGCTGGTTCACCACCACCACGTGCGCCTGCCGACGCTGCGCGAGGTTGCTCGCGCCGCTCGCGAACACGCCCGTGGTCTCGCTGCACGCGGGGACTAGGACCAGGCTCGCCCGAAGATCCGCGGCGAAGCGCGCGAGGGCCTCGTCGATGAAGTCCTTGCAGATCAACACCAGGAGCGATTGCCAGCGCCCGGTCAGGAGCCTGAGCGTGTGTCCGGAGCGCCGGATGTCCTCCTCGAGGTCCACCTCGCCGACGCGGAGCACGAAGGGCGTGATCTTGGGTTGCTGCGTCCGCAGGGGCTCGTCTTCGCGCGGCGCGGCGATCACGGCCAGGTTCGCGAGGCCCTCGCCGTCCCTGTGGTGCGCGCTCCCACAGACCGCGACGCGGAGGTTCTCGGCGCTGTCTTCGACCCAGCTGGCGACGGCGGCGAGCCCCTCTGCGTCCAGGCACAGCTCGGGCAGCATGGCGAGATGTGCGCCGCGGGCGTCGGCCTCGGCGAGCAGCGCCAGCGCCTCGTCTCTTCGCACCTCGGGTTGCCTCGGTCGGACATCGAAGAAGACCCGTCGGTCCTGATCCAGGTCCCACGCGAGCTCCGTCCCGAGGACGAGCGCCGCGACCCCGGACCGGGGCTCGAGGTCGTCCAGCACATGCCAGCCGGGCACCCACTCGAGCTTCGCGCCGTGCGGGACCTCTGGCCGTAACCCTCCGCGGGAGGCCAGCGTGCCCGGGCGGGTTGCGCCCAGACGGTCGGGCCGCGGAGCCATGTCCCCCCGGTACACGACACGAAATTGCCCGTCGGTTTGCGCGAAGGGCGAGCAGAAAGGGAGCAGGTCGTCTGCGTCGAGTGTCCGGGCGCCCCCGGCCGCGAGGTGGTCGTGAAATCGAGCGCCGAGCGCCTCCTCCAGCGCGAGCGCCAGCTGCTGCGCGACGAGCCCCTCGACTCCGCCCTTCACGGCCGCGTCGACGGACGCGACTTGCTCCTCCGCCACCGCCCGGAGCCGCGCCCGGACCTGGGCTGGGAGGTCCAGGGTGAGGGGCCCCGAGAGCCCCTCCACGAACGCGCGCGTCGCGGCATGCCCGACCTCGATCCCGACTCGCTCGTTGCGCGCCAGCTCGACCTGGCTCCCCCGCGATCGCGCGAGCACGAGCGCGCGTCGCGTCAGCTCCACCGCATCCACGTGGCGGTCCGCCAAGGCGTCCATCAGCGCCGCGAACGTCATCGCGATTCGCTCTCCGTGAGCCCCCACAACCCCCTCCCGGCTCACGAGCCTATCCGCGTGGGCTCCGCATGACAACGTGAGCGATGGTGACTCATCGGTTGTCGGAGAGTTGGCCGCGTGGTGGCCGAGGCGCCCATGGCCAACGCCAAGATGGTTGCGGGGACCGCCGTCCTCGTCTCGCTCCTCCTCACGAGCTGCGGTCCCACGCCGCCTGAGGGATACGAGCGCTCCTTCTTCGTGCGCGCCAACTACACTCTCAACTTCGACGATCCCTCCATCCCGCTCTCGACGTTCACCGACTCGTACGAGCTGTTCGTCGGCGACCACGGCGACGCCGACTACGTGGCGACGATGGGCCCCTGTCGCATCGTCATGGAGCAGCGGGGGCTGCCGCCCTCCGGCGCGATCCAGCTCTCTCCCATCCCGTTCCCGGTCGAGTGCAGCTACGAGTCCGCTGACGGGTCCGTCTATGACCTCGAGTTCACCATGGCGGACATCAACTGGAGCGTGGACCGCTTCGACGCGTATCTCGACGGCAGCTTCGTCAGCCGCGCGCAGGGCCGCGAAGACCGGACGGGCAGCTACAGGGTCTTCGTCGATGGTTTCTGACGGTCGCTCCGCCCTGAACTGCCGAGCCTCTTGGCCGAGGTGAGGGAGCGGTGGCCCTCTGGGTCGGCTCGCTCACCCGCATCCCCCTGGCCCTGCTGCTGATCACTCGCCGTCTTCCGGCCGAGCGGGGCCGCGGAGATCATCCCCCACGTGGGGGCGCGTGCGGGTGTCGCGACCGACGATCGGTTTCCCGTGGAGGAGCTACGGTGCGGTCTCGCCCTCCGGGGCACAAGTGCCCCCGTCCACGCACACCAGCCCTTGGTTGCACGTCTGGTTCCCGTAGCAGGTCCCGCCCTCTTCCCCGGTCAGAGGGCCGTCCGGGGGCGTGTCGCAGACGCCGCGTTGCGTGCACACGAGACCCTGGTTGCAGGTGCCGTTGCCGTAGCACGGGCCGCCGTCGGTGCCGTCCGCGGCTACGAGAGCGGACGCCTCGCATCGCTGCTGTGGGGTGCACGAGAGACCCTCGTTGCAGGTGCCGTTGCCGTAGCAAGGTCCGCCGCTCGTGCCGGCGTCGGCTCCCGACTCGGTCGTCGCCTCCTGCGTGATGTCCGTGTTGAGGACCCAATCGTCCCGTGTGTCGACGTAGCGCCCCCGGCGGCCACAGCCGCTCGCTTCCGCTTGGGTGCCGCCCCAGCCCCAGTCGCCGCTGATGGTTCGGACCTCCACCTCGGCAGCGTCACAAGCCAAGTCGCCCGACGCGATCGTGCGGAGGCGGGTCTGCGCCGCTCCAGCACAGCCGCTGGCGCCGAGGGCTACGCTCAGCAGAGTCATCGCGAGGTGGGCAACGCGGACCATCGATCCTCTCCTGTTCTCTCCGGTCGGGCGCCGACCTCTCGTCGGTGCTCCAAGCCCCTCGGGCGGGGGGACGCTCTTCGTCATCTCATACCGCCATTGGCGACAAGACGGAAGGCGTGTCTGTTCCTCGCGTGAGAGACCGGCGAAGTGGGCCCGAGCGTCGCAGGTGTGGATCAACAGCGATCTAGCGTCCCCATGTCACCACGCGGCGACCGGCGCGAGGATAGCTCAGCTGAGCTCGAAACCGGGGAAGAGTGCAGAGGCCACGCCCGGGGGAAATCCGGCGTGGCGTCTTCCTGTCTACGAGGCGCTCGCGTGTCAGTGTTGGTTGAGGTAGGTTGAGCGCCGATGAACACTCAGTTGATGCCCGCGTGGTCCGTGAAGCTCGCCCTGGTTTCCAGCTTCGTCGCCGCCGTCGCGGGCTGCGATGGCGGGCCCGCCTCGGCGGGCGACGCGGGGCGGCTCGTCGTGATGGATTCCGGCTACGACGCCGGCGTACCCGTCTGTGAAGGGACGCCGCAGGCCTGCTCGGAGTACGCCGTGGACGCATGTAGCGCCGTCGCCGGCTGCGGGGTGATGGGCACCTGCGCCGGATTTCGCCCCTCGTGCGCGGCGGGGACACGCAGCGAGTGCGTCGCCATCCGTGGGTGTCGTTGGGAGATGGACCTCTACTGCGGCGGTTCTGCCGCCGAGTGCTCTACCTATGGGTCCGACTTCGAGTGTCGGGGGGTGGGCTGTGAGTGGCGCGCCGGGACCATGTGTCAGGGGACGCCGCGACCGTGCGCGCGCCTGAGCAGGGCGCAATGTGCGGGAACCCCGGGTTGTCGTCTGATCGGAGCGGCGGACGCGGGGCCGCAGGACGCGGGTGACGCCTCCACGCCCGACGGAGGTGGCGACTGCGACCCCCTGCCCGGCGATTGCCATCCGTACTACGACGCGGACTGCGGCTGCGAGTACTCCACGAGCGACGCGCGCTACGCTTGCGACCGCGCCGGCAGCGTCGCGGAGGGCGGAAGCTGCGACGGCCGGGGACAGTGCGCGGCGGGTCTGATCTGCCTGCGCGGGATCAACAGCGACCCTGGCGAGTGTCGCCGACGCTGCGAGGCAGACGGCGAGTGTGGCGCCGGGGAGCGCTGCGCCTTCATCGACGACGACCGCTCGGCGGCTTGCACCGGCTTCTGTCTCCCGGTCTCCGAGTGCTCCATGGAGCGGCAGGACTGCCCGGCCGGAGAGGGCTGCTATCTCTTCCCGGACGACGACGTCGCGCACTTCTTCTGCCATCCCGAGGGGCGGGGGACCGAGGAGGACATCTGTCCGCGACGTCGCTCCATGGCCTGCGAGCCTGGCCTGCTCTGCGCGCCCCACTACTTTCGGCCCTCCTCACATCGGTGTCAGCCCCTGTGCACCACCGACGCGGACTGCGGCGTCCTCAGCCGCTGCACCGGCGAGACGGCGGGCCTCATGCACTGTCGCTGACGGGCCTTGCCGCTGATCTCGGCTGGCCCCCAGAGGGCCGAGACCGAGCTGTCGAGTCTGGGGGCCCAGCGGCGCTCAGTACTCCAGGTCCTTCTCGACCTCGAGGTAGACCTCGGCGTCGACGAAGGTCTGGACGAGGTCGCCGTCGATGTTGCCGTCCTTGACCTCGAAGCCGAGGATGGCGAGCGCGCGCTCGCGGGGGACGGCCTTCTTGTACGGGCGGTCGCGGGCGGTGAGCGCGTCGTAGATGTCGGCGATCGTCATGATCTTCGACTGCAAGGGGATGTGCACGTCGGTCAGCCCCTTGGGGTAGCCGCTGCCGTTGAGCTTCTCGTGGTGCGCGCCCGCGATCTCCGGGACGCGGAGGAAGTTCTTGCCCCACGGGATGCGCGAGAGGAAGTCGTAGGTGTGCACGACGTGGGAGCGGATCTCGTCGATCTCGTCGAGGTTCAGCGAGCCGCGCGTGATCTGCAGGGACTCGACCTCGCGCGGGCTCAGGAGCGCGCGCGCGTCGCCCTCGGGCATGGGGTAGGCGGTCTGGCCCAGCTCCGCGATGCGGCCGAAGTCACCCTCGCTCATCACGGTCGGCTCGTTCGCCTCGGCGATGACGCCCCAGGCCTCGTCCAGCTCGGCGTGGCGGCGGGCGAGCTCCTCGTCGAGCCGCGCCAGGTCGCTCGCGCCCGCGCCCTCGACCATCGCGCTGACCTTGCGGGCGAGCACGTCGGCCTCGGTGGCCTTGCGCACGTAGGCGATGCGCGCGTGGATCTCGCGCAGCTCGTGCGGGTAGAGCTTCTTCGCCTTCACGAGCACCTGCTCGCGCACGCCGATCTTGCCGAAGTCGTGCAGCAGGGCGGCGTACTCGAGCTCCTGCAGATCGCGGCGGGTGAAGCGCACGTCCTTGAAGCGGCCGTCCGGCGCGCGGTCGCAGACCTCGGCCAGGCGCGTGCTCAGGACGCTGACGCGCAGGCTGTGGCCGCTCGTGGTCGGGTCGCGCGCCTCGATGGCCTGCACGCTCGCGCGCACGAAGCCCTCGAAGATGGAGCGGATCTCGTCGTAGAGGAGCGCGTTCTCGAGCGCGATGCCCGCCTGCGAGGCGAGGGTGGCGAGGAGATCGACGCTCCGCGGGTCGAAGGGGATCACCTCCTCGACCACGCTCTGCTTGGAGGAGAGGCGCTTCTCCGGGCTGCGCTTCTTGTTGATCAGCTGGATGACGCCGATGACCTCGTCCTCGGCGCTGATCATCGGCATCGTCACCATCGACTTGGTGCGGTAGCCGACGCGCTCGTCGAAGCTGCGGTCGAAGCCGAAGGGCTGGTCGTCGCCGATCTCGTAGACGTCCGGGATGTTGATCGGGCGGCGCGTCACCACCGCCGCGCCCGCGATGGAGCGGGTGGAGATGGGGATGGTGAACTCGCTCGACTCGAAGTCGCAGGACTCGTTCTGGCTGAGCTTGAAGCGCAGCTTCGGCTCGCCCTCTTCTTGCGGGTCGATGACGTAGATGCTGCCCGCGTCGGCGCCCGTGATGAACCGGCTCTTCTCGAGGATGAGGTGGAGCAGGCGATCGATGTTGCGCTCCTGGGTGATCGCGCGGGCGATCTCGACCAGCTCGCTCAGCTCGTAGCGGTAGCGACGGATGGAGCGGCTGCGGCGCTCGGCCTTGAGGCGCAGCTCCACTCGCTCGAGGGTGCCCTGGAGCGCGAGGTGCAAGGCGTGTGGCGCGTCGAGGGCGTGCAGGGTGGCGAGCACGACCCGCTCGGGGAGGCGCGCGAGCACGTCCTCGGGCGGCGGGCCGACGAGGATGACGCCGACGTGACCGACGCTGAAGCGCTCGGTGTAGGGGCTCAGCGCGCCGGTGCCGAGGCCCTCGACGGGCACGACGACCACGAGGGCGTCGTCGCGCTGGACCTCGACGACGGGGCCGGCGACGCGCACGTCGAGGCGACCGAGCTTGGCGTCGGACGCGATCTGCGCGACCCGCTCCGGGTCGAACGTGCCCCCCTCAGTCGTCATCCTCCTCTAGCTCCCCCGCCTCCGCCGCCGCCTTCGCGGCCTTCGCGTCCTTCGCGGCCTGTCGTTCGGCCTGGCGATGTTCCTCGCGGACATCGTACGCCCTGACGATGCGCGCCACGAGAGGATGCCGCACCACGTCGGCGTCGGTGAAGCGGCAGAGCGCGATTCCGTCCACGTCCTTCAGGAGGGTGACCGCGTCGGCGAGGCCGCTCTTGCGATTGGTGGGCAGATCGGTCTGGGTGACGTCGCCGGTCACGACCGCCTTGGAGCCGAAGCCCAGGCGGGTGAGGAACATCTTCATCTGCTCGCTGGTGCTGTTCTGCGCCTCGTCCAGGATGACGAAGCTGTCGTTCAGCGTGCGGCCGCGCATGAAGGCGAGGGGCGCGACCTCGACCACGCCGCGCGCCATCAGCATGCCCGCGCGCTCGAGGTCCATCATGTCGTGCAGGGCGTCGTAGAGCGGGCGCAGGTACGGGTTGACCTTCTCGGCCAGATCGCCCGGGAGGAAGCCCAGCTTCTCGCCCGCCTCGACCGCGGGGCGCGTCAGGATGATGCGCTTGACCTTGTTCTCGCTCAGCGCGCGCACCGCCATCGCCATCGCGAGGTAGGTCTTGCCCGTGCCGGCGGGGCCGACGCCGAAGACGACGTCGTGCTCGTGGATCGCCCGCACGTAGTGATGCTGCGCGAGGCCCTTGGGCACGATGGTCTTGCGCGGCGCGACCAGGATGGGCTCGTCCATGTAGTCGGTGAGCTTCACGCCGGGGTTGGTCTGCAGCGTCTTGAGCGCGCGCATGACGTCCCGCTCGGTGAGCTTCTTGCCCCGCTCGAGCATGCCCAGCACCTCGGCGAGGCCGCGCTGGGCGCTCTCGACGTCCTGCGGCGCGCCGCGGAGCAAGATGGTGTTGCCCCGGATGCCGGTGGAGATGCCCAGCTCTTTCTCCAGCGCGCGCAGGTGCGCGCCGTTGGGCCCCGTCAAGCGGAGCAAGAGCCGCGGGTCCTCGACTTCGAGATCGGCCGTGACGAGCGCGGGCTCGCCGGTCGGCCGCGTACCAGAGGGTGCGGTAGGCGCCATGAGTTCAGTTGCCTGCACGCTAACACGCCCGGGGGGCCCCCTCCACGGCCGCGAACATGCGTCGGCATGACACATGTGGTACCCCGCGGGCTGGTGGACGGCTGGCAGCGCGATGACGCCGAGGGCGAGCCTGAGAGCGAGGCGCCGGGGAGACCGGAGCCGGACGAGCCGCGACCCCGTGCGCCCGCCACGCCTACCCGAGACACCCTGCGTCCGCCGGCGCCGGGTCAGGTCGAGCACGTCTCCATCCCGCCGCCCGCGGGGCTGAAGGCGGTGCGCGCCCGCCGGCCGAGCAGCGTGCCGCCCCCGCCCAGGCCGAGCTCGGTGCCGCCGCCCCGCCCGGTCAGCTCTCAGCCGCCGCGCGCGGATCGCCGGAGCGAGGGGCCGGGGGTGAAGGCGGAGCGGGCGGTGGCCAAGATCGACGCGCTCGGCTCCTCCGTGCCCGAGCCGCTGCCGCCCGACCGCGACCAGCAGCTCGAGAAGCTCGTCCGGGAGATCGCGAAGGCCGGTCCCGAGAGCGCCGAGCCGCTGCGGCGGCGGCTCAATCGCTTCGCGGGCGAAGGCGCGGCGGCCCTCGCGCGGGTGTTCCCGGGCATGCTCTGGGTGGATCTGTCCCGGCCGCATCGGCCGCTCCGGAGCGCGGCCCACCTGTCGGCGGCGGCGGGCGCGATGGTGGCGCTCGGAGACCACGCGGTGCCGCACGTGGCGGGGCTGCTGCGGGCCTCGCGCACGGAGACCCGGGTGGCGGCGGCGCTCGTGGCGGGGGACCTGGTCGACGGCGCGCTGGTCGAGCCGCTCGCGGCGCGCCTGCACGACGATCACCCCGCGGTGCGCAACGCGGCGATGCTCGCCCTGCGCGCGTCGGCGCTCTTGCCGGAGGCGCGCCAGCTCCACGCGGAGCTGGTGTTCACGCTGCAAGACGAGCAGAAGAAGCTCGAGTGGCGCCAGCGCGCGGCCTGGACGCTGGGGCAGCTCCGCGACGCCGAGAGCGTGCCGCACCTGATCGAGGCGCTCGGCGGAGAGTCCGCGCTGGCGGAGTCCGCGCGCGACGCGCTGCGCCGGATCACCGGCCGCGACGTGGGCCGCTATCGCTTCCGCTGGCGGAGCTGGTGGAAACGAAACGGCGAGGCGGGCCGCGTGCGCTGGCTGGCCGACGCGCTCGACCAGAGCGACGCGAAGCTCCGCCAGCGCGCGGCGGAGGAGCTGGTCCTGCTCACCGGCCGCGGCTTCGACCGCCGACACGCCGCGACGACGCGCGAGGGCGCGAAGGAGCTGGCCGCGTTCTTTCTCACGCCGCCCGCTCAGCCGTAGCCGCCCGTCGCGCGCACTCCCCCGCGTGCATCAGGGCCAGCCGAAGATCGCCGCGAGCTGGGCCTCATCGATCGACGCCTCCTCGCCCCCGTCCGCGGGATACGAGAGCGACTGGCCCTTCGCGAGCTGGTCTTCGAGGCGGTCACGCACGAGGCGGAGCGCGAGGCAGAGGGCCTGTAGCGAAGTCTCTCCTGCGATGTCCGCGTAGCGTGGCTCGAGCCCCTCGATCTGCACCGGGCAGCGGAACCCACCGTCAGCGGCGTAGGGGCGCCCGACCCTCACGGAGATGGGCGTTCGTCCATCCGCTCCGATGAGGACCAGGCGCTCGGTCGCGATGGGATCGTCGATGTCGGCGGGGTTGGACACGGCGGGCTCAGCCTACTCGACGCAAGGCTCGTCGGGGCGATCTGGAGGGACATCGCGCGGCCACCGGCAGCCCGGTGCTCCCTCTCGCATTTCGGACGCGCGATGTCGGGGGCAGCGCTCCCCGCGGCACGTCTACGGCGGCGTGGTATGAATGACGGTCGGATGTCTGCGCCGCGCCCGGAGCTGATCGTCGTCGTGGTCGCGTGCCGCCGCGTGGCCCTGCTCGCGCGCTGCCTGGAGAGCGTGCTCGCGCAGCGGGGGGTGGCGTTCGGGGTGCACGTGGTGCTCAACGGGGCCCTCCCCGAGGTCGCGGCGGTCGCGGCGGGCGCGGCGAAGGATCCGCGGGTGACGGTCAGCGCGATCGACGCGGTGACGCCGGCCGAGGCGCGCAACGTCGCGGTCCGACGCGCCCAGGCGGAGCTGGTCTACTTCCTCGACGACGACGCATGGCTCCCCGACGACGGGGCGCTCGCGCGCGTGGTCGCGGCGTTCCGGGCCGACCCGGAGCTGGCGGTGCTCGGAGGGCCGAACCTCACGCCGCCCGATGACCCCGAGATCGCGCACCTGACCGGGACGCTCCTCGGGAGCTGGGTGGCGACGGGGCCCACCGCGGCTCGCTATCGGCCGCGACGCGCGGGCCCGGCGTCCGAGCGGGAGCTCATCCTCTGCAACCTGGCCGCGCGCCGCGAGGCCCTGGAGGCGCACGAGCTGCCCGCGTTCTTCCCCGGAGAGGAGAACGCGCTGCTCGCGCTGCTGCGAAACGAGGGCAAGCGGCTCGCCTACGATCCGGACATCTTCGTCTATCACCACCGCCGCGCGAGCCTCGGGGCCTACCTCGGACACGTGCAGTTCTATGGACGCGGGAGGGCCTACGCCCTCTTGCACACGCGGCGGGCCTTCCACGCGTTGCACGCCGCGCCCCTCGCGCTGCTGGTGTACCTCCTGCTCGCGCCCGTGCTCACGTGGCTCGAGCCGCTCCTCGCGGCGCCTCTGCTCGTCTATCTGGTTTGCTGTGTATTCGCTGCGTCCGGGATCGCGCTCCGGGCGCGGCGTCCCGGCTGGCTGCCCACGCTCGTGTGGCTCCTGCCCGCCACGCATCTGGCGTACGCGATCGGCTTCGTGTCGGGGCTCGCCGAGCGCGCGCGGAGGAGGGCCGCGCTCGAGGTGGAGTCCGTGGAGCCGGGGCGGTGAGCGCCGAGCGTCGCCGCATGTCGGTGACGCTCCGGGGCGTGTCGGTCGTCATCGAGGGTCCACCGGAGGCGATCGCGCGGCTGGAGGTGCTCTTCGGGCTCGCGGCCGAGGGCCCGGCGGGAGAGGCGCGCGCGCACCTGGAGCTGGTCCGGGCCGAGCCTCGGCTCGCGCTGCCGCGCCGGGCCGTCGCCGATCAGGTCGTGCAGCGCGGCGTCGTCTACAACCTCGACGGGACCACCTGGGTGCGACACCACGGCTGGGCGGTGACGGAGTACGACTTCGCGGCCGAGCGCGGACGGATCACGGGCCTGGAGATCGACGACCTGGTGGAGCTCGCCTACCTCGCGGCGCTGTCGCGGCTGGGGGCGTTCCTGGAGCGGGCGGGCTACGTGCGGATCCACGCGGCCGCGTTTCGGTGCGGGGAGCGCGGCGCCCTCTTCCTCGCCCCGAGCGGCGGCGGCAAGTCCTCTCTCGTGCACCGCCTCTTGCGCGCGGACGACGTGCACGTCCTGGGCGACGACGTGGCGCTCCTCGACCGTCGCGGTCGGCTGCACCCCTTCCCGACCTCGGTCGGGGTCCGCGATCCGGACGCGGCCGAGGGGCTCGGCGCGGTGCACCCCTTCCCGCGCCGCTTCCACGGGCTCAAGTGGGTGGTCGACAGCCGCGCGCTCGCCGACCGCTTCGCCGACGCGCCGGCCAGGCTCGAGCGGGTCTACCTCGGGCGCTGGGTGAGCGCGCCGCCGAGCCGCGCGCGCGCCGCCTCCATGCGGGAGCGACTCGGCGCGGTGAGCCGCGAGCTCGTGGTCGGGGCCGGGCTCCCTCAGGTGGTCGAGCTGGTGATCCCGCGCGGGGCGCGCGACGCGCCGACTCAGCTGCCGTCCCTGCTGCGACGGCTCGGAGCGGCGGCGCAGGTGCTGGCCAGCGCGCGCGCGCTCACCCTGGAGGTCCACGACCCGGCCGCGCTCGGCGCGCTGGTGATGGAAGACCTCGGCCATGACTGACCCGGCGACCTTCCCCGGCCCGTGGCGCGCCCTGCGCCGACACCTGCGGCCCTGGGTGGTCAAGAGCGCCGACTGGCCGCTGGTGGGCGATGTGCAGCGCGGTGTGTACGGGGTCCAGCGCGCGCGCATGGCCCGGGCTCTGCATCGGATAGCGCCGCAACGAACCGTGCTTTTGCGCGGGTCCGTGCGGCGCGCGCCGCGGCCGGGGCTCAGCGATCTGGATCTGGTGGTGCTCCTCGACGAGGGGAGCGCGGCGGGGGAGCGCCGCGCCATCCGCGAGACGCTCGCCTGCGTGCGCCGCGTGAACCGGCTCGCGCCGCTGGTGCGCGACGTGACCTTCCTGACGCGCGACGACGTCGCCATCCTCTCGGCGCTGGACCATCAGCTGCTGGCGCTCGTTCGCGCCGATCACGAGCCGCTCGTGGAGGGCGACGCCGAGCCGTGGCTGGGTGACGGGCCGCCGGCCACCGAGGAGGCGTCGGCGATCGCCCGTCGGCACCACGTCGGCTACTGGACGCACAAGGGGATCGCGCAGCTCCTCCGCGAGGACGCGCCGGTGGGCCCGCTGCTGGCCGCGCGGTCGTTCGCGAAGGCCGCGGGCTACGCCGAACCCGACGCGGGTGGACCGGTGATCGACGTGGCGTCGAGCGGGCCGGCCGGCTGGCAGGACGCGGCCCGCGCGCTGGCGCGGCTCGACCGGGTGCTCGGCGCGGCGCCACCGCATGACTCGCGGGAGACACCCGCCCCGGTTCGCGGCGCGATCGAGCTCGGCCCGCTCGCGCGGCTCGACGCCACGTTCGCGGTCGACGACGAGGGAGGGCTCTGGGTGGCGCTCGCGCCGGAAGCGCTCGACGCGGCGAGCTGGTCGGCCCTCCGCGCGGGCCCGCCGGCGCGCCTGATCACACCCCGTCAGCTCGCGCGCCGCGCGATGCTGCCGCGCCGGGGCTGGGACGCGCTCGCGCCGCTCGCCCCCACCGAGGCGCTCGGCCCGTCCGAGATCGCGCCCGGCGAGCTGGCCTGGGTGGCGCGCTGGACGCTGGTGGAGGGGATGTTCGCGCTCCGCGAGCGCCTCGCCGAGCCGTGGTCCGCGCGCGAGCGGCGGCGGCACGAGCGCTTCGTGCTCGAGCGCGTCCCGCGCTGCTGGCGCCTGACGGGAGGCCAGGGCGAGCCGCCGACGGGCGGGGTCGGGGAGGGCGCCTCGCCGGACGCGCTCCACGACGCGGCGCGGTCGGTGATCGCGGCGTCGAGGGGGAACATCGCCCCGAGCGCGTAGTTGAACCCGGGCATGAGGGATCCCTGCGCCGTCCACCCGGATGCGCCGTCGACGGCGGCTTGTGCCAGCTGCGACCGAGGGATGTGCGGCGCGTGCTGGACGCACCGGGTCGACGAGGAGCCCTGGTGCGCGTCGTGCGTCGCGGTGCTCGAGCAGCCGGTGTCCTGGCTGGCGTACGCCGCGGGCGCCGTCCTCGCGATCGGGCTGTCGTGGATCGGTCTGGCGCGCCTGCCGTCACCCGCTCGATGGATCGCGCTGGGGATCGGGGTGTCGCTCGTGTCGCTGACCGCGTGGCGCCTGCGGAGGCGCGCCGCGTCCCGACGCGCCGGCTTCGTGGCGCATGTGCGCGCTCCCGACTCCGAGCCTCCGCGCGGGCCGCCGATGGGCTACCGGCAAGGGAGAGCGCCGCTGCGGGCGCGCCGCCTCGCCCCGCCGGTCTCCGGATCGCTGACGGCGCTGATCGTCGGCAGCACGATGGCGCTGACCGCGTTCGCGTTCCCGAGCCTGTTGCAGCTCCCACGCTGGCTCGAGCTGGAGCTCGTCATCGCGCTCTGGTGGGGCGTGTGGACGCTGACGTTCGTGATCCTGCTCTACCGCGGCTGGCGCGTGGCGCGGGATCTCGCGCCGACCGGGGCGATCAGGGCGCCCGCGCGTGTCGCCCCGGGTTCGCGCTCGGGCTCCTCGAGGTGGACGTGGGCCGACGTGTTCGCCGGCGCCCTCGACCTCGACGGCTGCCTGGTCGTGCTCGCTGTCGCCGCGGCCTTCGGCGTCGCGTTCGTGATCGCCGAGCTGATCTTGCCGATGCTCCTGACGGGCGCCTACTGGCTGATCGTACGCGGGCTGACGTCGGTGGCGAACGACGACCACGGCTGCGAGCGGAGCTGGCCGCGCGCGCTGGCGTGGGGCGCCCTCTGGTCGACCGCCTACACCGCTCCGCTCGCCGCGCTGGTGTGGCTCGGTCACTGGCTGCTGCGCGCTTGAGCCGACGGGTCGTCGAGCGGCGGCGCGTCATCGAGCTGCGCGGTGCGCTCCTCACGCCACGCGCGGAGGGCGCGGCGCGCGCTCGCCGGGTCGGCCTCGCCCGACGCGAGCAGCGCGGCCAGCGGGTCGTCGCGCAGGCGTGTGTAGCGCGCGATCACCTCGGCGCGCGTCGCGCCCGGATCCACCCCGTCCATCCAGAGGCTCAGCGCGGGCAGGCGCGCGAAGAGGAGCGCGCGCGCTCTGCGGTCCAGGTCGCCGCGCGCGAGGCGGGCGAGATCGCGATCGAGCCACACCAGCGCGTGCACGATCGAGCGCAGCGCGGCCCGGGACAGCGCGGCGTCGGGAGGGCGCGGCGCGCGCGGGGTCAGGCCCTCGAGGTCGCGCCCGTGCGCGGCGCGCGCGGTGTGGAAGAGGGGGGCGTGCTCGATGAGCGGGTCCCGCTCGAGCGCCGCATGCGGCAGCAGGTGCACGCACGGGTAGGCGCGAAAGGGGGGCGGGAGAGGGGCCTGCGCCAGCTCGGCCCGCATGAACGCGAGCACCGCCTCGAGCGGAGGGTCCTCGGCCAGGCCGACCGCGAGGAGCGGGTCGTCGTCGGTCGGGCCGGTGGGGCTCAGCAGCAGGCTGCTCGACGGGGCGAAGAGCGAGTGCGCGGCCCGGCCCCTCGCGGCGCCGCGCGCCTCCGCGTCGTCGAGCCAGCCGAGCGGCTCCGAAGCGGGCTCACGGATCACGACCTCGGCGGGGGCCGGCTCGGCGGCGTACGCGCGTCGCAGCTCCCAGAGGCTGGCCGTCAGCGCGGCCGCGGTCTGCTCCGGGGTCAGCCAGCCGCGCACCCGGGCGCGTCCCGCGGCCTCGGGCGGCAGGGGCAAGCCGCGCGCGCGGGCGTCGGCGACGATCTCCTCGAGGCTGCGCGGCACGTAGCGGGCGAACCAGCGGAAGGACTCGAGCGTGGCGTCGGCGCGCGCGCTGCCGTCCGCGCGGGCCTGCGCGAGGGTGTTGCGCTGGAGGCGGAGCGCGCGAGAGACCGCGTGCCCGAGCGCGCTCGCTCGTCGGTCCGCCTCCGACACCTCGGGGTCGACGCGCGTCCCGTAGGTGGGCCGCGCCACGTCGATCGAGAGCAGCGGGTGGCCCAGCCGGCGAGCCGCGTGGAAGAGCGCGGCGTCGAGGCAGAGCGCGTGGGTGGGGAAGAGCCGATCCGCGAGCGGCGCGCGCGGGACCAGACGCGGCGGGGGCGCGCCCACGGTGGCCACGATCAGATCGACGTCGCTCTTGCCCATGACGAAGCGGCGCGGCTCGCCCGCGCTCCCGGAGATCTCCACCGCCCGCACGTCCGGTCGCGCCGCGAGCCCCTCGGTCAGACGGCGGACCCGGCGCGCGAGGAGGCGCTCGAGGAGGGCTCGGCCGAAGGGGAGCTTCGCGATCGCGAACGCGAGGGGCGCGCGCGGCGCCTGCACGGCCACGTACGCGAGCGCGGCCGCGCCGAGGAGCTGCACCGCCGCGCGCAGGACCCGAGCCCACGCCGCGCCGTTCGCGCCGTACGCGGGCACCCACAGCGCGAACGACACGGCCGAGGTCACGCCGACCGCCAGCGCGAGGAACACGAGCGACGCCTCGCGATCCTTCGCCTGCAGCCAGACCTCGAGCGGCCGCGCGACCGCGGCCAGCGCGATGACCGGGCACATGAAGCGGATCGTCTCGACCAGCTCGGCGCGGATCTCACCCACCAGGATCAGCGACGCGAGGGGCGCGGCGAGCGCCACGCCGCCGCCGAGCGTGATCGCCAGGCCGGCCACCCCGAGCGCCTGGCGGCGCGTGATGAAGCGGTCTCGCTGGCGCGCGAGGCGAGGGAACGCCGCGAGGGTCAGGGCGCCGACGATCGAGAGCGACCCGCCGACGATCTTCGTCGCGATGCCGAGCTCCGCCGTCTGTGACAGCCCACCGGTCGCGCCGAGGATCAGCACGTCGAGCTGCGCGCTCCCGGAGGCCAGCAGGGTGGCCAGCCAGAAGGCGCCGCCCTCGCGGACCAGCCCGCGGAGTGAGCCCGAAGGCGCGTCCGCGGGGATCTTCGCGCGCGCCAGTCGCGCGGTGGCCACGAGCATCGTGAGCTGCGAGGCGCCGCGCCCGAGGGCCCAGCCCCAGACGCCTGCCCCGAGCGCGGCCGCGGGGCCCGTCACGGCCAGCTCGAGCGCCTTCGTGCCCAGGGCGATCTTGGCGAGGGAGGTGAAGCCGCCCGCGCCCGCGAGGGTGGCCCGCGGGACCTCGTGCACGGCGCGCACCCCGGCGAGCGCGAAGAAGACGATCGCCAGCCCCGCGTGCTCGGGCGCCTGCGTCACGGCGACGGCCGCGTAGCCCGCGGTGAGCCCGGCCGCGGTCACCGCTCGGAGCAGCTGCCCCCGCGCGAGCAGGCGCGCCCCCACCCGCCCGCGGGCCGCGCGGCGCAGGAGCACGGGGTAGAGGCCGAGGTCGAGCACGCGGAAGGCCACCGCGCCTGCGGCCTCCGAGACGAAGACCACCCCGACGAGCTCCATCGAGACGAGCCGCGTGACGACCGCGAGCACGACGAAGTCGAGCCCCTTGGAGCCGTAGCGGCTCACCAGGTTGGCGCCGAAGTCGCGCAGGAGGCCGCCCGTACTCTTGGAGGCGCTGCTCTGCGGGGCCGTGCTCTTCGACGCTGCGTTCATCTCGCCCGGCGCGGCCGCAGTCTTCTACACTGCGCAGCCCAGTGGCAAGCAGCGGCAAGCGGGCGACGGACGCGGCGCGCGGTCGGAGCGGAGGGTGAGCGGGCGCTCGACCCGCTGGCTCCCGCGCGCGGCTCGCGTCGTCTCTCGCGCTCCGTGGGGCCGCGCGGCCGGGCGAGGCGCGTATCGGCTCGCGGCCGAGCTCGCGGGGCGGGACCTGGCGCGGATCCGCGGCGTGGACGCCGTGTATCTCACGGGCTCGGTGGCCGCGGACGAGGCGGCGCCGGGCTGGTCGGACATCGATCTGTTCCTGGCCGTCACGCTGCCGTCTCTCGAGGCGGAGATCGACTTGCGGCGTCGACTCGCGCGCTGGCAGCGTCGCGCCAACCGACTCGGGCCGCTCTTCGCCGGGATCGACTACGCGGAGCGCCGCGATCTCGAGGCGATGCGCCGCTTCGGCGACGCCTGGACGCTCGGGATGGAGCGGCGCTTTCGCCTGGTCGGCGGGCGAGGTGAGCTCCTCGACGCGGTGCCACGCGCGCCCCGCGAGGAGCGCCTGCTCCGGCTGAGCAAGGCGCTGCGGCGGCTCTGCAAGGTCGGCGCGGTGACGCTGCGCGAGGGCGATGGAGAGCGCACGCGGCGCATGACCGCGCGGCTGGACGGCGAGGGCGCCGACGCGTTCGAGCGGCTCGCGTCGGCGGGCGCGCGGCTGGGTGAGCTGGCCCGATCGGTGAGCGCGGACTGGACCGAATCGCCTGCGCCTCGACCGCCCGCGCCCGAGTCCCCAGCGCTCGCGCGCGCCTGCGACGCGGTGCGCGTGTGCAGTCGGGACACGTCGTGGGTGCAGCGCTTCACGGTCTGCGTCACCGAGGGCTGCGACGCGGCGCGCCTGCGACGGCTGTCCGAGGCGGTCCGGTCCACGCCTCGCATGAGCGGCTGGCTGCCCGGGCCCGCGTGGCTGCCGGCGGCGGTCTGGGCCGCGCTCGCGGCGCTCGAGCCGGCGCCGATCGCGGGCCTCTCGGCGCCGGGGTCGACGGGGCGGGATGAGCTCGCGCCGCCCCGCTGGCCTTCGCCGTCGGACCTGCGGGTGCTGCTCCGCGCGGAGCGCGTGCATCTGGCCGTGCGCGCGAGAGGTCGCGCGTTGCGCGCGCGTCGGGATCCCGGCGCGGCGCTCGCCCGCATGGCCTGTGACGTCCGCCTCCACGCGCCCGCGCTCGATCAGCTCGCGGAGGGACGGACGGTGCGCTTCGAGCCGCGTTCGCCGCCCGGCGGCTCCGAGCGCGCGCTGCTCGGGGAGCTCCGCGGCTGGCTGGATCGCGCCCGCGTGGACTGGGCGGGCTGGGACGCGGCCGATGCGTGATCCCCACGCCCTCGCCACCCGCGCCGTGCGGCTCGTCGCCTCGCATCCCCTCGGTCGCTGGGTGGGGCAGCGGGCGTACCGCGCGGTCGCGCGCGCGGCGGGGGCGGCGCTGGCGCCCATCCCCGGCGTGACGGCCGTCTATCTGGCCGGCTCCGCCACGCGCCCGTCGCGCATCGATCCCGGCCACTCCGACCTCGATCTGGTGCTGGTCACGGAGCTCGGCGGCGTCGAGGAAGAACTCCGCATGCGCGAGGCGCTGCGTCGGCGGCTCCGCGCGGGGCGGGCGCTCGTGCCGGCGCTGCACCAGGCGGACTACGTCGACGCGGTGGATCTCTCGCTCCTCCGCCGCTTCCCGAACGCCTGGAGCATGGGCTTCGACGAGCGGTGGGAGCGGCTCGCGGGGCGGGACGTGCGCCTCTCCGTGGCGCCCGCGATCGACGCGCGGCAGCGTCGGCTCGAGCTCCTCCGCCGCTCGCTCCGCCGCTGGACCAAGGCCACCGTCGTGCTGCGCGATCCGAAGAGGCCCGACGCGCTGCGCAACGCGCGCCGCCTCTACGCCGACGTCGCCGCCGCGTGGCTCGAGGCGGACCGGCTCGCTCCCCTCGACGTGCTGTCGACGCGCGCCGGTCACCCCGACGCGTCGCGCCGTGGCCCGGTGGCGCTGCTCGGCGCCGCGCTGACCCTGCTCGAGCGGTTCGCCCTCGAGGTGGCCCCCGTCGGCGCCGCGCCCTTCGCGGTCGAGGGGACGCCGCCGTCGGCGCCCGATCTCGAGGCGCTCGACCGGGCCGCGGGCCAGGCGGGCCTCGGGCCGGTCGTCGTGGGCAGCCGCGATCCTTGCTCGACCGATCGCGTCGTGTTCGTGCGCGCGCCCGTCGGCTGCGACGCGGAGGACGCCGTGGCGCGCATGACGCGGGTCGCCGCCGCGAGCGCGCCGGGCGGCTGGATCGATCACCCCGTCTTGCTCACCGCCCCCCTCTGGCGCGCGGGCTGGCTCCTCGACGTGCCGCCCTTCGCGGGGGCGAGCCTCGCGCTCGCGTCGCCCGACGATCCGCCTCCCGCGCCGACCCGAGAGGACCTCGAGGCGATCCTCCCCGTCCTGCTCGTCGAGCGCCTCCTCCGCGCTCGCGGGCGCGGCTTCCGGCTGCGCGCGGCCTCCGATCCCCTGCGCGCGGCGTGGCGTGAGGTGCGGAGCCTCGCCCCTGCGCTCGAGGCGCTGCTCGACGGGGGCCCGGTCGTGTTCCGAGACGCTCCGTCGCGGCTCCCGGGCGAGGCCGAGCTGCTCGAGGCCACGCGCGCGCTGTCGGACCGCTTGCACGCGCGCTACCCGGCCGGAGGCGCCGCGTAGCGTGGACGGTGAGCGGTTGCTATCTCGCTCCCGTGACCGGCGCAGGAGATGACACACTGGGGTGACTTCAGCCGGGCGCTCTTCGTGTGGACGGCGTTCCTGGTCGTCACCCACGCGGTGGCGACGTTCGCGTTGGACAAGGCGGGCCGGTACGCGCTCTGGGACGAGCGGGCGCTCGAGCAGCACCGCATCGACTACTCGTGGGAGCTCGACCTGATCCTGATGGCGGAGGACGGCGAGTGGTCGGCCGTCGACTTCCAGTATCCGCGCGGGCCGCTCTTCCAGCTCCTGGCGTGGCTCCCCACCGCCGCGCGGCCGAGCGCGGCGCATCCCCCGCCCGGTGAGCCGGGTGACGTGGGCTGGATGCTGCTCGGCGCGGAGGCCCTGGTGCAGCTCGTCTGCCTGGCCCTCGCGCTCGGGGTCGCCTTCTGCGCGGTGCGCGGGAGGTGGCGGCGTCTGGCGGTCGCGATCGCGCTCGGGAGCCTCGCCTTCGGCGCCGGGATCGAGACCCTCCGCGCGCTCATGTCGGCGCTCGTCGTGTTGACCTACGGCGCGCTCGAGCTGCGCTGGCGCCGTCACCCCTGGCGCGGCGCGTTCCTCGTCGCGGGGCTGGTGGCGCTCGCGGGCATGCTCTCGTTCGAGCGCTGGGCACTGTGCTGGATCGCGCTGCTCGTGATGCACGGCGTGGAGCTGCTCGGTCGACTCCGGCGCGGCGCTGCGCTCCGGCCCGCGTGGCGGCGCCTCGGCCGGGTCGCGGCCGCGCAGACGCTCATCTGCCTCGCACTCGCGATCGCCCTCCACGCGCTGGGCGGATCGAGCTGGGACTACCTCTCGGGCTCGTTCCGCACCGGCGTGTCCTACGCCTCCACGCGCAGCATCCCGTGGCTGTCTCATGGCGTCAGCCCCGTCTGGGTCGGCGCGTTCCTCGCCGCCGCGCTGACGATCGCCGTCGGCTGGGTGGCGGGCGCGCCGCGCCGACGTCGCTACGCGCAGTGGATCTTCGGCGCGTCGGCCTTCTCGGTCTTCGCGCTCTTCCGCCCCTACCCGGGCCAGATCTTCCTCGGGCTGGCGCCGGCCGCCGTCGTGCTCGCGGTCATCGCCGGGCGCACGGTGCGCCTCGATCGGTTGGCCTCGCGGGCTGGCTGGCGCCTCGTCCGCGCCGCAGGCCACGGCCGGGTGCTCGGTGTCCCGGCCGGCGGCGCCCTCTGCGCCGCGCTCCTGGTCGCGTCCGCGGTCGCGTGGTTCGGCGCGTATCCCGAGACGCTGTGGTGGCGGCCGACCAACCTGCGCCGCGGCGTCGCGATGCTCGAGGGGGAGCTGGAGCGCGACAGCGACCATGTCACGGAGATCGGCCAGGCGGCGCGGTGGTTGCTGTCGAACGCGCCCGACGACGCCTGCTTCGGGGTCTACCCGGGCGCCACCGCGCTCTACGCCTTGACCGGCGGCGACGGACCGACGCGCGGTCGCATGCGCTGGACCGACGGCGGGCCCGAGGCCCTCGCGGCGTCGATCCGAAGCGCCGACTGTCCGCACCACGTGCAGGTGCTCTACAGCTTCGACCGCGGACCCGCCGCGGGCATGGCGTTCGGTGAGGACTTCCTCGCCGTCTCCGAGCTCTACCGGCCGCGCGCGCGCGTCGGTCCGAGCACCTACGTGCTCGAGCGCCGCGAGGAGCCGGCGCCGGCGCAAGCGCGCCCCCTGCCGCTGCGCTCCGAACGCCGCACGCACACGCTCCGGGTGGGGGAGCGCCTTCACGTCGGCTTCGACGGGGAGGTCGCTGGCCACGAGCTGGTGGCGCTCGACTACCGGCTGTCCCTCGTAGGGCTGCTCCCTCCCCCGCTCGTCAACGTGCCGCGCTTGAAGGTGCGATTCACGCTCGGGGGACAGCCCGTGGGCGAGTGGCAGCCGATCAACGAGCGCGCGGTCGACGCGCCGGCCCGGCTGCACGCCGCCCCGGACCCCGAGGCCGCGGAGCGACGCTTCCTGGTCGAGCGTGAGGTGTACCGAGAGGTGATCGCCGACGGGCTGGAGCTGTCGGTCGAGGGCGTGGGGTGGCGCACCGCGCGCGAGGTGCGCCTGACCATCGAGGGCGCGCAGGCGCTGACGCATCCGCTCGCGTCGGAGCCGCCCCCCGCGCGCGGCTGCGATCGTCGGGTGTCGCTGCTCCCGCTCACCGAGGACGGGCGCGCGCTCGTCCGCAACGTGGGCCTCGGCGACGAGGAGGGCGGCTTCGACCTCGACGCCAACCCCCCGCTCGCGGATCCCCCCGAGGTCTTCCTCCCGACGCGGCCCTGTCCAGGAACGTGCGTGCACGCGGAGCTGTCGGTCGACGCCCCCGAGGACGCTCCTCCCAGCGACGGCGTGGGATGGGAGGTGCACGTGATCGACCGGGAGAACCGCTCGCTTCTCCACTCCGCCCCCATGGAGCCGGGAGAGAGCGAGGCGGTGTCGCTCCCGCTCGAGGCGTTCGCGGGCCGTGACGTGTGGGTGCGCTTCTCGGTCACGAGCGGCGACGACCCGGACGGGGACTACGCGCGGGTCGACGCGCCGAGGGTCGCGCCCTGCGAGGAGGCGGGCGATCCCCACCTGGACCCGCTCGTGTTCGGCGAGGCGGCGAGCGAGCTCGCGCGCGGGAGACAGACCGAGATGAGCCGGGCGCTCGACTGGGCGCGCGATCGCTTCGAGCAGGCGCCGGGAGCGTGCGTCGCGCTGCGCCCGAGCGGGGCGGGGCTCACGGCGCTGCGCGGGTTGACGGCGGGGCCCGGGCTCGTCACCTGGACCGCGGACGGGCTCGCGCGGCTCGGCGGCGAGGAGGCCCTGGCGTGCGAGCACCTCATCTACGACGCGGGCTCGTTCGACCAGGAGTGGGTCGCCGGGAGACAGCTCGCCCCTGGCTGGCCCGTGCTGTTCGAGCGCTTCGCGCCCGAGGCGCGCCTCTCGCCTCGCCTCTGGCTCCTCCGCCGCCGTGAGGCGCCGCGGGTCGCGCCGACGCGGCCGATCGAGGTCGCGCGTGAGCCGAACGGGACCCATGGACTCGACCCCGCGGTGGCGGCCGATCACTTCCTCTCGCTCCGGTACTCGCTCCGCTGTGAAGGAGACGCGGCCACCGACGCCAGCGTCGAGGTGCGCTTCTTCGCGGGCGAGCGCCAGCTCGGACCGTACGTGCGGATCCCTCTCTGGCCTGACGCGGAGGGGCGCGGAGAGCTCTCTCTCAGCCCCCGCGCGGGCGCGCTCGAGCGGCGCTGGGCCGCCGGCGAGGCGTCCCTCGAGCCGCCCGTGGATCATCTCTCGCTCGCGGTCTCCGACGGGTGTCGGCTCGAGGTCGGCGAGCTGACCGCTCACGCTCCGCCCACGCCGCCCATCGAGCGTCCGACCGAGCGCTGCGACGCGATCGTCGACCTCGTGCGCGCCGTCGAGCGCGGCGAGGCGTGGGTGCGCTCCGCCGCGCCGATCGTGCGGGGGGGCGCGCTCGAGCTGTCCGAGAACCCTCGCGGCGATCCCTTGCCCGAGGTCTTCGTGCCCTTCGTCCCCTGCGCGGCGTCGTGCCTGACGGTGAGCGTCGAGCCCCTCGAGGGACCCGTCAGCGTCGAGGCGCACCTGATCGACGATCCGGATCGAGCGCGCGTGGTCCACGAGCGGCTCGAGGCGGGGACCGGGCTGGTCACGCGCACGGTCGGGCTCACGTCGTGGGCGCTGCGGCCCGCGCTCCTCCGCCTCGGGCTCGGCAGCGGCCAGGGTCGCGCGCGCGTTCACCTGGCGCGCGTCGAGCCGTGTCACGAGGTCGCACCATGAAGAAGGACGAGCGCCCCGGAGGCATCGGCGGCTGGGTCCGGCGCCTCGAGCGCCGCCTCGCGGACGCCTCCATCCGCTGGCGGCATGGGCACGCCATGAAGCGCCCGCACGCGCCAGCCGCGCCGGGCGTCCATCCCCTCGTGATGGTCTGCGACCACCTCCACCCGCGCGAGAACATCGGCCGCATCATCCGGGCCGCGGAGTCGTTCGGGGCCCGCGAGGTCCACCTCATCGGCACGACCGTGTTCGACCCCGCGACCGCGACCACCGCGCTCCATCGGATCCCGCTGCGCTACTACTCCAGCGTCGACGCGTGCTTCACCGCGCTCCGCCGCGAGGGCTACGAGATCGTCGTCATCGAGACCCCGGACGAGGCCGAGGACGCATCGGTCCTGCAGCGGGTCAGCCTCCCCGAGCGCTGCGCGCTGGTGGTCGGCAACGAGAAGCGCGGCGTCAGCTTCACGCCTGCAGACCATGCAGATACCCGCTGGGTCAGCATCGAGCGCTACGGCGCGACCGAGTGCCTGGACGTCGGCAGCGCGGCCGCGATCGCGCTCTACGAGTGGACCCGGCAGTGGGGCGGGGCAGCGGCGCGCGCGCCTCGAGCGAGGTAGTACGTCGCCCATGCCCTATCCGATCGGGACCCCCGGCCAGCCCTGGACCGACGCCGAGCGCGCCTCGTGGCGAGCCCGTCAGCGGATCCAGCGCAGCTACACCGACGACGTGCTCGCGCCCATCGAGCGCCTCCGCGAGACCTGCGAGGTCGTCGACTACGGCGCGCTCGATCACGGCCCCGACGGCGTGTTTCCGCTCTTCGCGCTGCGCAGCCGGGGCCGGCGCGAGGGGACGCCGCGCGCGCTGATCACCGGCGGCGTGCACGGCTACGAGACGAGCGGGGTGCACGGCGCGCTGCGCTTCGCCGAGCGGCACCTCGCCGACTACGACGGCCGCCTGGACGTGCTGGTGGTCCCCTGCGTCAGCCCCTGGGCGTACGAGCGCGTCCAGCGCTGGAACCCGCTCGCGCTCGACCCGAACCGCTCGTTCGTCGCCGACAGCCCCTGCGCGGAGTCGGCCGCCCTGATGCGATTGGCGGCGCCGCTCCAGGGCGACTTCGTGCTGCACATCGACTTGCACGAGACCACCGACACGGACGAGTCGGAGTTTCGCCCCGCGAAGGCCGCGCGCGACGGAGAGCCGTTCGAGCCCGGGAGCATCCCCGACGGCTTCTACCTGGTGGGAGACACCGAGGATCCGCAGCCGGCGTTCCAGCAGGCCGTCCTCGCCGCGGTCGCGGAGGTGACCCACATCGCGCCCGCCGACGCGAACGGGCAGATCATCGGCTCCGACGTCGTCGCGCCCGGGCTCATCCTGTATCCGTGCAACGACCTCGGGCTCTGCGCCGGTCTCACCCGCGCCCGCTACCGCACGACGACCGAGGTCTACCCGGACAGCCCGCGCGCCACGCCCGAGCAGTGCGACGCGGCCCAGGTCGCGGCCGCCCGCGCGGCGCTCGACTTCGCGCTCGCGGCGACTCGCGACTGAAGCGCGGCTTCACGGCGCCAATCGCGTCGGCCCGCGGTCCAGCGGCTCGCACTCGTAGAGGGCGCGGCAGAGCGCGACGCAGCGGGGGGAGCGCACTCGCCAGTCCATCCGGTTCATCACGTAGCCGATGGCGAGGCCCTCGACCGGGTCGGCCCAGCCGAGCGCGCCGCCCATGCCCGCGTGGCCGAAGGACTGCGGCGTCGGGCTGAAGAGGTGGCGCTCCTCCTTGAGGAAGCCCTGCGACCAGCCCATCGGCTTCTGTACGACCAGGTCCCGCGCCCAGCCCTGCCGCGCGTAGACGGGCGCGATCGTCTCTTCCCGCAGGTAGCGTCGGCCTCCGTGCGCGCCGCCGCCGGCGAAGGGCAGGTAGGCCCGCGCGACTCCGTCCGCGCTCGCGGTGGCGGACGCCCAGGCGAGCGCCGCGCGGCGCACGGGGACGTCGTTGTACGCGAGCACGCCACGTGGGCCCGTCTTGGGATTCAAAAAGGCGCGCCGGGCGATGGAGCTGCGGGCGATCGAGGCGCGCAGGACGTGGGCCTCGGTCGAGCGAGGCTGCAGGAGCGAGGCGCCCAGCATGCGCGCCACGCGGTCGCCGATCGCCGGCGGGTAGAGCGTGGCCACGCGCGCGTCCTCTTCGGCCGGCGTGCCGAGGTACGCGTCCGACCCGAGCGGCTCGAAGAGCTCGCGGCGCAGGAAGGGCCCGACCGGCTCGCCCGCGATTCGCTCGAAGAGCTCGCGCGCGTAGAGGCCCCAGGTGATCGCGTGGTAGCCCTGGCGCTCTCCGGGCGTCCACGCCGGCGCCTGCGCCTCGAGCGCGCTCCGCACCGCGTCTGCCTGAGCGGGGTCCACGCACTGCGCGAGCGTGAGCGGGGCGTCCAGATAGGGCAGCCCGGCCTGGTGGTTCACGAGCATGCGCGCGGTGATGGCCGCCTTGCCGTTCGCCGCGAAGCCCGGCCAGTGCTCGGCCACGGGCGCGTCCCAGTCGAGCTGTCCGCGGTCGGCCAGCAGGTGCAGCCCCATGGCCATGAGGCCCTTGGTGACGCTGAAGAGCGCGACGCGCGTGTCGCGCTGCCAGGGCGCGCGGCGGGACGCGTCCGCCTGCCCACCCCAGAGATCCACGACCTGCTCGCCGCGCCGGTACACGCTCAGCGCGGCGCCGACCTCCATGCCTCTCTCGAGCTGGTCGGCGAACGTCCGGGCGACGAGCGCGTATCCGTCGGCATAGCGACCACGCGCGGGGCCCGGGGCGGGGTTGGACAGCTCGGTGAGCAAAGCGCCCGCAGCCTACAAGATCTGCCGCTCGGCCGCTGCGTGACGCAGCGCGCGTCGGTGCTCGGGGTGCGCGATGGAGATCAGCATCTCGGCCCGCTGCCTCAGCGAGCGGCCCCGTAGGTTCACGACGCCGTGCTCGGTCACGACGTATTGCACATGCCCGCGCGTGGTCACGACGCCCGCGCCCGGCTTCAGGCGCGGCACGATCCGGCTGACGGTGCCCCCGGCCGCGGTGCTGGGGAGCGCGATGAACGCCTTGCCGCCTTCGCTCCGCACCGCGCCGCGCATGAAGTCCATCTGTCCGCCGATGCCGCTGTAGATGCGGTCGCCGATCGAGTCGGCGCAGACCTGCCCGGTCAGATCGATCTCGATGGCCGAGTTGATCGCGATCATGCGGTGCTGCTTGGCGATCTCCTCTGCGTCGTTGACGAGATCGCTGGGGTGGAACTCCACGAATGGGTTCGTGTCCACGAAGTCCGTGACGCGCCTGGTGCCCATCACGAAGCTGGTCACGACGCGGTTCTGCCAGCGCGTCTTCTCGCGCCCGGTCACCACCCCGCGTTCGACCAGCTCGACCAGGCCATCGCTGAACATCTCGGTGTGCACCCCGAGGTGCTCGTGCCCGCGCAGCGCCTCGAGGGTCGCGTCCGGGATCTTGCCGATGCCCATCTGGAGCGTGGCCCCGTTCGGGATCTGGAGCGCGATGTGCTGCCCGATCTCTCGCTCCGACGCGCTCGGCGCGGGGAAGGCGATCTCGGGCAGGGCGCGATCGACCTCGACCGCGAAGTCGATGCGGCTGACGTGCACCGAGGAGAAGCCGAGGGTGCGCGGCACCTGCGGGTTGATCTCCGCGATCACGACGTCCGCGTGGTCCACCGCGGCGCGCGCGGTGGCCACCGACGTGCCCAGCCGGCAGAACCCGTGCGCGTCCGGCGGCGAGACCTGCACCAGCGCGACGTCCAGCGGCAGGGTGCCGTCCCGGAAGAGGCTGGGGATCTCGCTGAGGAAGACGGGCGTGAAGTCGGCGCGGCCCGCCTGCACCGCGTCACGCACGTTCGGCCCGGTGAAGAGCGCGTTGTGGCGCGCGTGCCCCGCGAGATCGGGCGCCACGTAGGGGGCGGGCGCGTTCGTGTGCAGGTGCACGATCTCCACGCACTTCAACGCCCGGCATCGCTCCGTCAGGGCCTCGATGAGCGAGAGCGGGGCCATCATCGCCTCGTGCACGTACACCCGCATGTGCGAGCGCAGGGCCATCAGCGCGGTCTCGGCGTCGACGAGCTTCATCGCGCGCACAGGTGCGCACGCCCGACCCGATGGCCAATCGGGCCCCGCTGCGGATCCGCGCGAGCGCGGAGAGCCTCATCGACGTTCGTGGCAGCGGGGGTCAGAGCGGTGGAGGCGGAGGCGGGGCAGGCGGCGCCGTCTTGCTCGAGGCGCCCGAGGTCGAGCTCGCCGGTCGCATCGTGGCCAACGGAGGCGGCGGCGGCAGCTGCTCCGCGCGCGGCTCGCTCGGCTCCTCCGAGGTGGCGCGCGCGCCCGGCGCCGAGGGGTGCGGCGGCCGAGGAGGCGCGGGCGGAGGCGCCGACGCGGTCGACGGGGGCGACGCCATCGGAGGCACGGAGGGCGCAGGCGGCGGCGGCGCGGCCGGGCGAATCCGCATCAACGCGACGTCGGGCGTCTTCGACTCCCTCCGCACGAGCCCACTGCGGACGAGCGCCGGCGTGTCGTTCGGGCGCCTGCCCTGATCTCGGGGACATGGTCCGGGCGGGCGAGGACTGCGGCTCGCAGCCCTCGCCAACCCACTCACCGGCGGCGGCGGACGGCGAGCAGCGCGAGCAGCCCGAGGAGCGCGAGGCCGGAGGCGCCACCTCGGCCGGGCGCCGCGGCGCAGTCGCACGAGCCGCCCGAGCCTCCCGTGCCGCCGTCGGCGCTCACGCTCGCGTCGTCATGTCCGCCGTCCGTCGAGACGCCGGCGTCCGCGTCGGAGCCTGCGTCGCAGTCGCCCGCGTCGCAGCTCGCCATGGTGCCTGCGGTGATGTCGTGCGTGTCGCTGTCGTTCTCCGCACGGGGATCGGAGTCGGCGCCGGAGACGGTGCCGGTCAAGGTGAGCGTCCCGGAGGCCGAGTCGAGGGCCATCGCCTCGAGCTCGATCAACCGCGTCTCTCCCGCGGGGAGAGCGCCGAGCGTGCAGCTGGGGAAGCCGCTCGGGTCCTCGAGGCAGCCCACGCTCGACGCGACGGTGAGGCCCGCGGAGACGTCGATGGTCACCGTCACGTCGACCGCGTCGGTCGGTCCGTCGTTCGTGATCGAGAGCTCGTAGGCCACCGCGCCGCCCGGAGCGACCGGTCCTGCGTCGCCGTCCACCACGATCCCGAGGTCGGCCACGGGGGAGACGGGCACGCTGTGCATGTCTTCGTTGTCGGCGGGCGTCGGCTCCACGGCGGGGGACGCGACCGTGGCCGAGGCGAGGAGCGGATCGACGGCGCCCTGCGGGACGGGGCAGACGACGGCGTACGTCACCGAGCCGCCGGCCGTCAGGGTCACGATCTCGTCGAGGGAGTCGCCGCTCCCCGCGGTGCCGCCCGACGCGCCGCCCGCGGCCGCGCTCGTCCAGGTGCAGTCCGTCGAGGGGAACGAGGCGACGACGCGCGCGTGCTCGTCGGTGTCGGCGCCCCCGTTGCGAACCTCCACTTCGAAGGTGACGTCCTCGCCGGGGGCGACCGTGGTCAGCGCCGAGGACACGTCCACCGTGAGGTCGGAGTCGGGAAAGGCCGGGTCCACCACCACCACCCGCAGCTCGGGATCCACGGTCGGGCTCGTGCAGCCCACGTAGGCCACGGCGATCAGCCCCGACGGCATCTCGACCAGCTGGAGGAAGTTGTTGTTGCGATGCCAGGTGCTGTCCGTCTCGAAGGTCGTGGGCGTGGGCCCACAGAACGTCACGTCGACCTCGGTCGGCGGGCCGAGGATGGGCGAGCCCGCCACGAAGTCCCGGGAGAACCTGCGGATCATCAGCCGGCTGGTCGCGGGATCGCGGTTCGCCACGAGCCAGTCGGCGCCGCGGTAAGGGATCGCGTCCATGACCGGCGCGAACTCGGCGCCCATCGGGGGCGTCACTCCGCCCCCCGTCACGAGGTCCACGTCGCCCGCCGTGGGCTCCCACGCGCGCAGCTGATGATCGCTCCCGAACGGATGCCAGCCCCCGAGCGCGTAGAGGCTCGTCTCGCCGGTGGTGGCGTTGAGCGTGGGCGGGGAGATGGCGCGCATCGAGCCGCTCTCGCTCGTGGCCAGGGACCGCGGCGCACCCACGACGCGGGCCGCCGGAACCATCACCCCCGCGGCGTCGATCGTGTCGGAGTAGAGCTCCCACGAAGGGCTGCTGTTGCCGACGCGGCCCAGGACGACGCGCTCGGTTCCGCCGACGCGTTCGACGTAGATCTCGTTGGCGAGAGGCACCTCCCGGAAGCCGGCCGTCATGTCCGATGGGTGCACGATCACGGGCTCCGTCCCGCTCGTGGGATCAGGAAGGCTCGCGAAGTAGGCGAAGACCATCCTCGGCGCGATGTTGACGTATGCGATCACGAACGCGTCCTCCACTCGCCGGATGCGGAGGACCGTGCCGACCTGTCGCGTGGTCCCGAAGGCGCGCTCGGTGAAGCTGAGATCGGCGGGGTCGAGCACCGCGACGAACACCCGGTTGCTCGAGATGACGTGGCCCGAGTACGCGACGACGATCGCGCCGAGGTCGAGCGCGGGCGCGACGCTGCACGCCGGCACGGCGGGGACACCGCTCGAGCCGCTGCGGCGCGTCAGCGCGGTGGACCGCAGCAGCGCGCCCGACGGCAAGTCGAACTCGTGCACCTGCACGATGGCGGAGTCGTCCGAGGCGACCTCCACCGAGCACCCGTAGGCCCGCGTCGCCGAGGCCACCGCGAAGTCCAGCATGTGCCGCTCGAGGGCGATCGTCTGCGCCGAAGAGGGCGCGGGGACGAAGACGAGAGCTCCGATCCCGACCAAGGGGCCGAGCAAAGCCAGCAGCGAGCGACGCATGACAGGTCCTTCCGTGGCCACACGTAGCTTGCATGCTCCGGGGGCTGGACGTCATACCACGGTGTGTCGCGTCACCGCAGAGTTTTTCTGGAATACTGGAATCTGCCTCGCCCGCGGGCGATCAGCGCGACCAGCGGGGGCCGCGCTGCACGGCGGTGCCGCTCCAGCGCTCCGCGATGGTCGGGCGTCCCGCCCAGCGCACGAGCAGCAGCATCTGCTCGCCGCGATCACCGCGGCCCATCGGGGGCTGCTCGGCCCGCACCAGCAGGGTGCCGTTGGGGCGCTGCATGACGGTCACGACCGGGTCGCGCATCGACGGCGGGACGCTGCCGAGCGTCACGCCGCCCACCGAGATGGAGCGGCCGCTGAGGCTGATCTGCGTGGCGGGACCTCCGCGCGGGTTCCACACCGCGACGGTGTTGCCCGTCATGCCGGGCCCGATGAGCGTCACCGGGATGCTGACCTGCATCGGCACGAGGTCGGCCGGGACCTGGGGCTGCACGACCACGGGCGGGCGCTGGGGCGCGACGACGACGCCGCCGCCAGGGGCCGGGATGTTGGCCGTGCCGACGTGGCCCAGCTCGCTGATGCCGAGGTTGTAGGGAGACATCGTGCCCTGGCGGTAGGTGCCGACCCAGATGCGGATCGGGCCCGGGGGCGACGAGCCGGCGACGAGCGGGTTCATGCCGCTCCCGCCGTCGTCGTTGCAGAGCACCTGCCCGTTGGGGAGCATCACGACCAGCGTCGTGTCCGCGGACGAGTTGACGATGAAGCGGATCTGCTGGAAGCCCGAGCGGCTCATCACCACGTGGCTGGGCTGAGGCGTGACGTAGCCGCGGCAGCTGGAGTTGAACTGCTGCGCGTGCACCGGGCCGCCCGCCGTGCCGCTGACGACGTGCGGGTCGGGCATGAAGCCCGCCGTCAGGCTCACCTGCCCGAACGCGGGCGGCATGCTGGGCTGAAGCGGGCCCTGCACGACCTGGGGGCGGCCGGGGCGGACGGGCGGCGCCGCGTTGCCGCCGAGGCTGTCGGCGGTGACGTGCGACAGCTCCGAGAAGCCGATGGAGTAGGGCGTGCCCGCGTTGGACTGGGAGTACGCGCCGACCCAGACGCGGATGTCACCCGGGGGGGAGCTGGTCTCGATGAGCGGGTTCATGCGGACCCCGCCGTCGTCGTCGCAGAGGATCTGGCCCGAGGGGAGCATGACCATCAGCGTCGCGTCGCGCTGCGCGTTCACGACGAACCGGATGTTCCGGAAGCCGGTGCGCGAGCGGACCACGTGGCTGGGCTGCGCGGTGATGTGTCCCCGGCACGCGGAGTTGATCTGGTTGGCGGACACGTTGCCGCCCAGGCTCCCCCGCATCACGTGCGGGTCCGGCACGAAGCCGGCGCGGAGGTTCGCGTAGCCGTAGGCCGGACGGGCCTGGGGAGCGAACTGTGCCTCTGCTCGACCCGCCCAGAGCGAGCCCACCGCCAACGCCGCCGTGAGCGTCAGTACCTTCGCGTTTCCGACCTTCATCGCGCTCCGTCCCCCTGATCCACTGCCTGACATCGCCCTCTCGGGCGTGGTGGGCTTGCGACGCGCGAGCCCACCACTCGATTCAATTGCTCGCTTCCACCACGAAGTACCCACATACGCCCATCGGAGGCAAGGCCCGCCATCCGAGGATACGGACCCGCCCGGCGCACCTTCCCTTGGCGCCCCCTCGGCCGACGGCCCTCGCCCGCTTGCGAGCCTCACGGCCTTGGGGGAAGGTCCGCCGCATGAGCGCCCGAACCGCGATCACGAGCCTGTCCCTCCTCCTCCTCCTGATGGCCTGCGGCGGAGAGACTCCGACCGAGGACTTCACCCCCCCGCCCGACGAGTCTCAGAGCGGCTCCGAGGACACGGAGGCGGCCTCTCCCTGGGCGTCGCTCGACACCGCGGCGCTCGTCGCGCTGTCGCGGGACCGCGTCGCCGCGCGAATCGCCGAGATCGACCCGGACTTCGACCTCGCGCAGCTCCCGGCCTGGATCGCCGACCCGGAGTCCGCGCCCGCGCTCGGCGACCGCGTGTCGGAGCAGCTCATGAACCTCGCGATCGTCGAGACGGCGGCGGGAGAAGACGCGCGCGCCACCGGGCTCATCCGGCTCGTCCGCGCCAAGGCGCGCAACCGGAACAACGCCTACACGGGGACCACGCTCCTCTCGGAGCTCGCCCGCCGTGGGGCGGGAGAGGAGGATCCCGAGGCGGCCGTGCGCGCCGTGCTCGAGGAGCTGCCCCGCAACCGCTTCGGCAGCGCGACCGTGGTCTTCCAGCTCTTCCAGAACCCGGGTCAGGTCGACGCCCGGCTCGAGCAGCTCCACACGCAGCTCGTCAGCCTCGACACCGCGGTGGCCGCGCTCTTCTACGACGCGATCCTGCGCCCCATCATCGCGCACCGCGACGTCTTCATGAGCGCCATCGCGTCGGTCCGCGCGACGCACGCCGAGCAGCCCGAGGGCGAGGCCTACGCCTTCAGCACCGTCGACCTGACGCGGGCGCGCGACGCTCAGCCGGTGGTCATCGCGGTCTGGGACACCGGCGTGGCCGGCGCGCTCTTCGAGGAGCAGCTCTTCACCAACGAGGCCGAGACGCTCGACGGTGAAGACGACGATCAGAACGGCCTCGTCGACGACCGCCACGGCGTGATCTCCGACCCGACCGAGGGGCAGGACGCCCTGACCTTCGAGCCGGGTGACGACGTGATCACGGAGTACGCGCCCTTCCTGCGCGGCATCATGGATCTGCGCGCCGGGCTCGCCTCGACCGAGGCGGCGCAGCGCGTGCTCGGCCTCATGGGCGCGGTGCAGGACGCCGAGGCGCTCGAGGCGCTCGAGGTGAACCTGGACGCGATCGGCGAGTGGGCCCACGGGACCCACGTGGCCGGCATCATGACCGCGGGGCTCCCGCAGGCGCGCGTGGCGGTCTTCCGCTCCGCGTGGGCGGGCGAGGCGCGCCTCTACCACCACCGCGGACCGACCGACGAGGAGCTCGCCGCGGAGCGCCAGAACGTCGAGGACATCGCGCGCTTCATCGATCTCCACGACGTGCGCGTGGTCAACGCCAGCCTCGGCTTCGCCCGGGACTACGTCGAGGCGCAGCTCCGCCACGAGGCCGACGCCTACCCCACCGAGGAGGCGGTCCGCGCGCGGGCCGAGGAGATCCATCGGCATCGTCGGGACAACTGGCGCCACGTGTTCGAGCAGAACCCCGACACGCTCTTCGTGGTCGCGGCGGGCAACAGCAACCGCGACATCGTCGAGTACGAGGACGTGCCCTCGAGCCTGGAGGGCCTCCCGAACCTGCTCGTGGTGGGCGCGGTGGATCGCTTCGGCGACTGGGCGACCTTCACCAACAGCAACCCGGACCGCGTCCAGGTCTTCGACCACGGCGTCGAGGTCGACAGCGTCATCCCCAACGGTGAGCGCGTCCCGCTGAGCGGGACCTCCATGGCGTCGCCCAACGTGGCCAACCTGGCCGCGAAGATCCTCGCGGTGAACCCGCAGCTGTCGCCGGCGGAGGTCATCACGATCATTCGCGAGACCGGCACGCCCATCCCCGCGCCGTTCTACGGCGTCATCGCGCACGAAGAGCAGGCGCTGGCGCGGGCGCGCCGTGAGCGTCGCCGCCGTCGGTGAAGCGAGGCCGGTGAGAGCTTGCCGAAGACGCCCCAGACCTATCGCTTCGCGCTGACCGACGCCGAGTACCGCCGCGCCTGGATCCGCGAGTACTACCGCCGCCCGGGCGCGCGCGTGATGCGGCTGCTCGCGGGCCCGCTCATCGCGCTCCTCGGCGTGGGCATGCTCGCCCGCGCGCCGGGCCTCTTCGAGCGCGGCATGGGCGTGGTCGCCCTCTTCTTCGGCCTCTACCTCCTCTTCAAGCCGCTCCTGCTTGCGAACGCCCTCGTGCGCCGCCGTCAGCGGACGGGCATGGCCGAGCGAGAGCTCGAGGTCACCCTGCGCGCGGAGGGCATCCGCATCGACGATGGGAAGATCCGCACCAACCTCCCCTGGGACGAGGTGCGCGCCGCCGGCCGCGGGCCCGACTACGTCTGGTACGAGATGAAGGGCGGATCCCGCGCGACCATCCCGCTGCGCGCGGTCGACGACCTCGAAGCGCTCGAGGCGCTGCTACGCGACAAGACGAGCTGGAGTTCGTGAGGGAGGACGCCTCCCGAGCGCGGTAGGATGGCGCCATGATCACGCACGTCGTCCTCTTCCGAATGCAGGAGCCCGTGGCCGAGAACGCCGCCGCCGTCGCGGCCCAGCTGCGGAGCATGGAAGGAGAGGTCGCGGGGCTGGCCTCGATCGAGGTCGGCGTCGACATCAACCGCGGCGAGCGCGCGTGGGATCTCTGCCTGATCACCCGGCATGAAGACGCGGCGGCGCTCGAGGCGTACCAGGCCGACCCGCGCCACGGCGAGGTGAAGGCGTTCATCGGGGAGCGCTCGAGCGGCGCGGCGGTCGTCGACTTCTCGGGCTGAGCTCAAGCGCGCAGGTGCGCGAAGACGCTCTCCGCGAGCGCCTCGATCGCCTCGGGGGTCTCGATGTGCTCGGGCGGGATGCGGCCGTCGATGAGCAACATCGAGAGGCCGTGGGCCAGGCTCCAGAACGCGAGCGTGGCCGGCATCTCTTCGCCCCCCGACAGGCCCGTCGCTTCCGCGGCGGTGGCGCGCAGCAGCTCGAACGCGTCGTTGCCGGCCAGCTCGTCCTCGGGCGGGACCGCGCCGTGGTCGAACTCCGCGCCGAACATGACCCGGTGGTGCTGGGGGTGCTCGAAGGCGAAGCGCACGTAGGCGACGCCATACGCGCGCAGACGGTCGTGAGGGTCGGCCACGCCGGCCATGGCTTCTCGCCCTGACTCCGCGAGCCGTCGGAAGCCCTCTCCGGCCAGCGCCACCAGCAGCGCGGACTTGTCCGCGAAGTGCCGGTAGGGCGCCGCGTGGGAGACGCCGAGACGTCGCGCGCACTCCCGGAGGCTCAGGCCGTGAAGGCCTCGCTCGGCGATCACGGTCACCGCGACCTCCAGGAGCGCGGCCCGGAGGTCACCGTGATGATAGCGGTCGCGGGGTTTCTTCGACGCCACGGCGCACCATACCGACGGACGCGTGTTGACACCAGCAACACAGCCTCTATGTTTCGCCTGTCATCATTGATGACAGCCGAAACATAGGGAGGGCGAGATGGTGAAATCGGAGCGGCTCACGGTCGATCGGGCGGAGGGTTTCGTGGTGTTCCTGATCGGAGCGCGCATCAACAAATGGTGGCTCGTGCCCGTGCTCTGGGCGGTCGGCCGGGCGTTCAACGCGATGATGCGGGAGCTGGTGGACGACCCGGACTCGGGGCTGCTCTCGCACGAGAGCTTCGGCGGTCGCACGACGCTGGCGGTGCAGTACTGGCGCTCCCTCGAGGATCTGCACCGCTACGCCCGCGCGAGAGAGAAGCGTCACGCGCCCGCGTGGGCGGAGTGGATCCGACGCTGGGGGCTCACCGGGGCCGTCGGCATCTGGCACGAGACCTATCTGGTCGAGCCGGACACCTACGAGTGCATCTACCACCACATGCCTCCGTTCGGGCTGGGCAAGATCGGGCCCCTCGTCCCCGCCGACGGACACCTGAAGACGGCCGCCCAGCGGCTCCAGCCGCGCACCGTCCGCGCCGCCTGAGCATTTTCTCGCGCGTTCCGTCAGTCCCCCTACGCGCCCGGCGTCCTGGTCCGGGAAGGGCCGGGCCTCGAAGGGCTTGATTCCCTTGCACGGCAGCATCACACTGAACGTACAGTCAGTGTCAGGAGGGCGAGACATGGGCGCGTTGGCGATCGAGGAGCTGAGTCAGGAGATCCGCGCGGAGCTGCTCGGGGGGCTGCCCCGGGTTCCGGATCACGGCGCGTTGGCCTGCCCGGCGCGTCTCTGGCTCGAGATGCCGCGCCCCGCGGTCCTGCGGCTCCACGTCCCGGGCGTGCCCGGCGTGGTCTCCATCGACGGCACGGATGGGCTCGTGTTCGACGCCGACGAGTGGGCCGCTCTCGTCGAGGGGGTCGCCGCGGATCGCGTCTGGCCCACTGATTTCAGGGGGTTCTGCGCCCGCAAGGCGGCGGAGCCGGCGTGGCGGCTGGAGTTGGACGAGGCGCTGGCGGGGGCGCAGCCGGACCGGGAGCGAGCCCTGTCCGTGGGTGAGCTGCTCGAGCGCGTGGGCGCGCAGCTGCTGTCGATCGACTGAGCTAGCGCAGACCGGGCCGCGTTCGAGCGCGCGAAGCCTCCCGACCCCGCGCCGTCCGCGCCGTCTGCGCTGGCGGCTCTTCTTTTGCCCTCGACAGACCGCCTGTTCCTGCCCACAATCCGCGCGCGCGCTGCCGTAATGAGGGCAGGTGCCAGCCGGCCGCGAGGCGTGTAGACTCCGGCCCCCCGCTCGCCCCGGTTCCCCGGTCGGCGAGTGGCTCGAGACACGAACGGGCCCGCCCCGATCTCCTGGTACCCGCCCCAGCACGCACCGGACTCATGTCCGGCGACGACCCCAGCGACCGACGATTCTTTCGACGAGGAGTTCCGCAGCCATGGCCGACACGCTCACCGTGACCGACAACCGTACCGGCAAGACCTACGAGCTACCGGTGAAGAACGGCACGATCTCCGCCATGGATCTCCGGCAGATCAAGGTCTCGGAAGACGACTTCGGCATGATGTCGTACGACCCGGCGTACAAGAACACCGCGTCTTGCACCAGCAACATCACCTTCATCGACGGTGACACGGGGATCCTCCGCTACCGCGGCTACCCGATCGAGCAGCTGGCCGAGCAGAGCTCCTTCCTGGAGGTGGCCCAGCTCCTCCTCGACGGTGAGCTCCCGACCAAGGAGTCGCACGCGCGGTTCAAGCACGAGATCACGCACCACACGATGGTGCACGAGAACATCCGCGAGCTGATGGACGGCTTCCGGTACGACGCCCACCCGATGGGCATCCTCATCAGCACCGTCGGCGCGCTCTCCACCTTCTACCCGGAGGCCAAGAACGTCGACGACGCCGACAACCGGCGCCTCCAGGTCACGCGCCTCATCGGCAAGGTGCCGACGCTCGCCGCCTACGCCTACCGTCACCGCCGCGGCCTGCCCTACGTCTACCCGGACAACGACCTCAGCTACTCCGGGAACTTCCTCGCGATGATGTTCCGCATGACCGAGCGGAACTACGTGCCGAACCCGGCCGTGGAGAACGCGCTCGACGTGCTCTTCACCCTGCACGCCGACCACGAGCAGAACTGCTCGACCAGCTCCATGCGGGCCGTCGGCAGCTCTCGTGTCGACCCGTACTCCGCGCTCGCGGCGGCCTGCGCGGCGCTCTACGGCCCGCTCCACGGCGGGGCCAACGAGGCGGTCGTCCGCATGCTCCAGGAGATCGGGAGCAAGGACAACATCCCCGCCTTCGTCAAGCGCGCCAAGGAGGACAAGAGCGTCCGCCTCATGGGCTTCGGCCACCGCGTCTACAAGAACTACGACCCGCGCGCGAAGGTCATCAAGAAGCTCGCGTACGAGGTCTTCGACGCGGTCGGCAAGAACCCGCTCATCGACATCGCGACCGAGCTGGAGCGCATCGCGCTCGAGGACGAGTACTTCGTCGACAAGAAGCTCTACCCGAACGTCGACTTCTACTCGGGCATCATCTACCAGGCGATGGGCCTGCCGATGGACATGTACCCGGTGCTCTTCGCGATCGGTCGCACCGCCGGCTGGCTCGCCCAGTGGCAGGAGATGCTGATCGATCCCGAGCAGCGCATCGCCCGTCCGCGTCAGGTCTACCTCGGCTCGGACAAGCGCGACTACGTCGCCCCCGACAAGCGGTAGTTCTTGCTGGAGGGCCTGAACGCAGGCCCTCCCCCCATTGGGCAAAGCGCCAATGGGGCCCCCCTCCCGACTACGGCGATTCGCGCGCTCCGCGCGCTCGGTCGCCGACCCCAGCGACGGGGCGCTGGGGCCCCCGCGGCTCGCGCTTTCGCTTCGCGAAAGCTGGCCGCCCTGGCGGGATGGTCGGGGGCTCGCTTCGCTGCGCTCGCTCCGCGGGATGGTCGGCGGCCCGCTTCGCTGCGCTCGCTCTGCGGGATGGTCGGCGGCTCGCTTCGCTGCGCTGCGGGATGGTCGGCGGCTCGCTTCGCTGCGCTCGCTCTGCGGGGTGGTCGGGGGCTCGCTTCGCTGCGCTCGCTCCGCGGAGCGTGGGGGGCTCGCTTCGCTGCGCTCGCTCTGCGGGATGGTCGGGGGCTCGCTTCGCTGCGCTCGCTCTGCGGGATGGTCGGCGGCTCGCTTCGCTGCGCTCGCTCCGCGGGGTGGTCGGGGGCTCGCTTCGCTGCGCTGGCTCCGCGGGATGGTCGGGGGCTCGCTTCGCTGCGCTCGCTCTGCGGGGTGGCGGGGCTCGCTTCGCTTGGCTCGCTCCGCGGGCTGGCGGGGCTCGCTTCGCTGCGCTCGCTCTCGAGCCCGCTAGCGGGTCAGGCCGGGGGTGCCGGCGGGCATGACCAGGGCGGCGAGGGCGCTCTCGAGGGAGGGGGGCTGGTCTTCGCGGCGCTGGCGGTTGAGCTCCGCGACCTTGAGGCGCTCCACCGGGGTGGGGTCCTTGAGCATCTTGGCCATGGACTCGCGCATCTTCCGGCGGGCCTCGTGGACGCGCCAGGCGATGGTGCCTTCGGTGGTGTCGAGGACGACCGCCGCCTCCTTGTAGGAGAAGCCCTGGAGGAGGGTCAGCGCCAGGGTGGTCCGGAGCAGGGGGCTCAGGCCGTCGAAGGCGCGCAGGAGCAGGGTGTAGGTCTCGCGCAGCTCGAGGGTGCGGCGGGGGTCGCCGTGGGCGTCGACCTGGAGCGCGAGGCTGAGGCGGGGATCCTCGATGCTCATCGTGATGCGCCGCCGTCGATCTCGACGGACGTTCAGTGCCCGGTTGAGGGCGATCCGATAGAGCCAGGTGAAGAACTCGCTCCGGCCCTCGAACCGCTCGATGTTCTTGTACGCCCGCAGGAACGCGTCCTGGGTGATGTCGTCCGCCTCGCTGCGGCTGCCCGTGAGGTGCAGCGCGAGGGCGAAGATGCGCGAGCGGTAGCGTCGGACCAGCGCGTCGAAGGCGTTCGGATCCCCACTCTTGGCCGCTTCGACCAAGGCCGAAGCCTCCATCCCGCGCAGCTCGGCCTCGCTCAGCGGCTTTTCGTCCGCGGATGCCATGTGGGGGGTTCGACGCCGAGCCATGAGGGTCCTTGGGAAAAAAGATCGAGGAGTTCCCGCTCTCAGGATCTAACGGATCCGTGCGGAGGGCGAAACCGGGGCCAGCCCCTACGTTGACGGTCGAGGAACGGGGAAGATCCAACCGCCGCCGGCCGTTGCTCCCCGCCCGCCCGGCTTGCCGGGCCCTGGGTGATCTGATACGTACACCGTCCTCGCGCCGGCGGAGCGCTGGCTCTTCTGTGATTTCGGTAGCTTAGGGCGATACGGCTCGAGCCTTCGCAGCCGCCCGCCCCGCTACCAGAGCGTGACCCCGTATGCTGTTCGACTGGCTCTACGGCCTCTTCTCGAACGATCTGGCCATCGACCTCGGCACCGCCACCACGTTGATCTACGTGAAGGGGCGGGGGATCGTGTCGTGTGAGCCGTCCGTCGTGGCCGTCCAGCAGGACGCGCGCGGCAGCAAGAAGGTGCTCGCGGTGGGCAAGGAGGCCAAGGAGATGCTGGGCCGCACGCCCGGCAACATCCAGGCGGTCCGCCCCCTCCGCGACGGCGTCATCGCCGACTTCGAGATCACCGAGGCGATGCTCCGCTACTTCATCAAGCGGGCGCACAACCGCAGCACCCTGGTGAAGCCCCGGATCATCATCTGTGTGCCCTTCGGCATCACCGAGGTCGAGAAGCGCGCCGTGAAGGAGTCGGCCGAGAGCGCCGGCGCCCGCGAGGTCTTCCTCATCGAGGAGCCCATGGCGGCCGCCATCGGCGCCGGGCTGCCCATCACCGAGCCGAGCGGCAACATGGTCGTCGACATCGGCGGCGGGACGACCGAGGTCGCGGTCATCTCCCTCGCGGGCATCGTCTACTCGCAGTCGGTGCGGGTGGGTGGTGACAAGATGGATGACGCGATCATCGCCTACATGAAGCGCAAGTACAACTTGCTCATCGGCGAGCAGAGCGCCGAGCGCGTCAAGTGCACCATCGGCAACGCCTACCCCGCCGAAGAGGTGGACACGATGGAGGTCAAGGGCCGCGATCTGGTCGCTGGCGTGCCCAAGACCGTGCTCGTCAACTCCGACGAGATCCGCGACGCGCTCAGCGAGCCCATCAACACGATCGTCGAGGCGGTGATGAGCGCGCTCGAGCGCACGCCGCCCGAGCTGTCCGCCGACATCGTCGACAAGGGCATCGTGCTCACGGGCGGCGGCGCGCAGCTGAAGAACCTCGACGTGCTCCTCCGCGAGGAGACGGGCCTGCCGGTGATGGTCAGCGACGACCCGGTCAGCGCGGTCGTGCTCGGCAGCGGCAAGACCCTCGACCACCTCGACCTCCTCAAGGAAGTCACGATCAGCTGAAGCCGCGGTCGGGCTTCTTCTCGCTGGCCGCGTCCCGGTAGACGCTCTTGGCCATCAGCGAGGTCTCGCTCTCCATGCGGCGCCGGTAGACGTCAGCTCGGAGCGCGCGGATCTTCCGGTCGTGCGGGTCGGCGCGGAAGGCCATCTCCGCGAGGTGGCAGGCGAGGCGGTGCTCGTCCGCGTCGCTCAGATCCAGCGCGCGGCGCGCGAGCTTCGACGCGCCCCCGCAGAGCTCCGCGATCTCCTCGGCCAGCTCGGTCCGCGGCGCGGGCTTGAGCTCCGCCGGATCTCCGTCCCACCAGCCGCCGTAGAGGCGCCAGAGGTTGCGCACCACGAACTCCGGGTCGTCGTAGACCGGGCGCAGATACGGCCGGCGCAGGAGCCGCTCGGGCGCCTTCACCTTCTGCACCACGACGTCGAGCGGCGCGCCCTCGTTCATCCAGCGCAGGGTCTGCTCGACGAGGGTTTCGAGGAGCTCGGCCGTCTCGGTCAGGGCTTGCTGGACCCGCTCTTCGCCGAGGATGGGTGGGCCGTGTCCGGGCAGGAGCAGCGCCGCGTCGAGGCGCGCCATCTTGCGGAGCGCCGCGGCCCACTCGCGCGGGTAGCGCTGCGCCTTCTGCGGGTTGCCGCAGTTGGGGGAGGCCCAGATGAAGAGGTCTCCCGTGCACAGTGCCTTCGCCTCGGGGACCCAGACCCACGTGTGGTCGTCGGTCTCGCCGCGGTCGTGGCGGAGCGCGAAGCGGCGGCCGCCCACGTCGAGGTCGAGCTCGCGCTCGTAGGTGACGTCGGGGCGGCGGTACTGCGTTGGCCACTCGAACCCGGGCAATCGAAACTGACGCTTGTTGATGGCGGCGTTGTAGCCGGCGGTCAGGACGTAGCGGTCGAAGCGGTCCTCGATGGCGCGGTGCGCGACGACCCGGGCGGGGCCCTCCTCCTCGAAGGCGCTCACGCCCATCACGTGATCGATGTGGCCGTGCGTGTAGACGACGGTGTGCACGCGCGCGTCCGCGCCGAGCTCGTCGACCCACTCGCGCAGCGCCAGCGCGGACGTCTTGCCGGTCAGCGGGCTGCCCGTGTCGACGACGACCAGGCCCTCGTCGGTCGCGAACCCGATGACGTTGCAGAAGCTCGCGACGAACGCGACGCCCTCGGTGAGCTGCTCGAGGCCGGCGAAGATGGCCAGCGGGCTCATCTGCGTCTCGCCTTCGCCCTGCCAGAGCCGCTCGGCGGTGTCCCGGACTCTCCCCATGGCGCGAGGGTAGCGCGTCAGTGGACGCCGATGTCGCGGAGCGTGGAGAGCGTGCTCGGGCCGAGGGGGACGGGCGGTGCGCTCGGCAAAGAGGTGCTGTGGTAGGGGAAGTGGGCCTCGATGTGCGCGTCCGTGTCGGGGAGATCTGCGAGGTGATCCGGCGCGCGGCGCAGGCACGCCGCGAGGTCCGGGTCGCTCGCCGTGGCGGTCACCGCGCGCACCTCGCCGTACTGGAACCGGATGGAGAGGGTCGCCTGCCCCGCCCAGTCGATACGGCCCGCGCGGGCCTGCGCGAAGCAGGCGGTCACGCGGGGGCGCAGTCGACGCCGGACGCGGGCGATGGACTCTCGGCTCGCCGAGCCCCGGACCTCACAGCCGCAGCCCCAGTGGCACCGGATGGTGCGCGAGCCGCGGAGCCCGAATCGAGGCCCGAACCCAGCACCGCGCGCCGCGCGCACGCCCTTGCGGCCCGCCTCCCAGGCGTCGGGCGCGGCCGCGGTGAGGCGCGCGCGCGGATCGTCCGGGGCCACCCGCACCGCGAGACCATCGCGCAAGAAGGCGTGAGGCTCTGTGGCGCGCAGGTGTCGCCCGAAGGCATGCAGGGTGCGCGGCGCGGTGCCCGAGAGGCGCCGCTCGAAGACGATCTCCTCGCCCGCGCGCAGAGGCTCGCTGTGCTCGGCTCCCAGCTCCACGGAGGGCGCGACCACCGCGGCCGCGAAGGCGCGGAGCGCGTGGGGGGAGGCGCCGGGGAGGGCGAGCGTGGCGCCGAGGGTCGCGCGCACCGTCGCCTCCAGTCGCGGGTCGACCGGGCGCTCGCGGAGCCGGACGAACGAGAGCGTCGCGCCGCTCTCGACCAGGGCGCGCAGCGCGGGCGTGGAGTCCGGGCCGAGCTCGCCGTCCCCCACGAGCACCACGAGCGGCGCGGACGAGCGCGCGACCGCGTCTTCGATGACGTCCCACGCGGCGGCGAACGAGGCGCCGGGTCCGAGGTACGGCAGGCGCGCGTCGGGCGCGATCTCTGTCGCCTCGCTGCCGAACGCCACGGCGCGGACGCGGGCGCCAGGCAACACGCGAGGAAGGGCGTCGAGGGCGGCGCGCCGTCCCTCCTCGAAGGCGCGCGAGGACGGTGAGGCGTCGAGCAGGAAGAAGACGTCGCGCGCGGGCGTGGGGAGCGGACCCGCCGCCACCCGGTAGCGCACGCAGCGCGCGTCGCCGCAGCGGAAGCTGAACGCGCTGGTCCGGACGGCGCCCTCGGGCAGGCGTCCGGCCACCACAGCGTCGGTCGCGACCTCGACCGTCCCCGGCACGCCGCGCACGGAGACGCCCTCGAGCCCGTCGCCCTCGGCGCTGACCCAGACGGGAGGATCGCTCGCGCGGCTCCCCTGATCGGGCAGCTGGAACGAGACCACGCCGGCCCGCGTCGAGGCGCTCGCCACGTAGCGGACCTCGAGGGTGAAGGGCGCCCCGGGCCGGAGCGGGGTGATGGCCACGCGGAGCTCCCGCGTCGCCGCTCTGCCGTACCCGAGGCGGTGGGCCGAGACGGTGGCGAGGGGAGCGGCGACGACCCGCCGGCCGCTGCGCGCCGCCTCGTAGGCGCCGACTCCGTCGGGTCTCCCGCGTCGGCAGAGCCCGGCCAGACACGCGCGCATCCCGGCCAGCCCCGCGTCCGGCGGTGTCGGGATGCGCACGATGGCCTCCCGCGGCGCGTCGCTGTCGCTGTCGCTCTCCACGACGACCCTCGTGGTGACTACGGCGAGGCCGTGCGCGAGCTCCACGTGGATGGAGCGCGACGTCTCCCTCACGCCCTCGGGCGCCCCGGGCAGCAGGTGCTGCGCCGACGCCGGGAGCGGCAGCAGGAGGAGCGCGAGCGGTACCGTCCAGCGGAGCACGTGGCTCCGACCGCGCGCGCGCCGCGAGGTTCCCGCTGGATCGCCTCCCCTCATTGGCGGCACTCTGGCCGGGTGCGCATTCACCTTCAGGTCGTCGACGCCGACGGGAGAGCGATCCACGAGTCGACGATCGAGTCGACGCTGATCTCGATCGGTCCCGGCGAGCCGGCGATGTTCCATCACCCGGAGGTGCCGTGGCTCGAGGTGCGGCACGACGGTCGACAGGCGGCGCTCCACGCGGGCCCGCGCGTCATCCCGCTGAAGCGGAGCAACGTGATCCCGCTCTCCGACGGGCGCCACAGCCTGCACGTCGAGCTGTACCTCCGCCCGGACGCGGTGCCGCGCGTGCGGGGGGCCTGCCCGAGCTGCGGTGAGCCGCTGATCGATCACCAGATCGGCGGCGCCTATCGATCGGTGGCCCGCAAGGAGCGTCGCTGCGCCTCCTGCGAGACGGCGGTGGTCGGCCTGCGAGACGCGCCCGACGTGTTCGGGCGCTTCTCCGACCGCACCACCGATTGGCTCCACGTGAGCGTCTCCAGCCGCTGCCCCGATTGCCTCGGCACGATGTCGCGGGCCGTCTTCAGCGGAGAGCGCCACGAGGTGGAGGTGGAGCGGTGCGGGCCGTGTGGTCTGGTCGTGCTCGACGCCGCCGACCAGGCGCGCCTGGCGGCCCCGTGAGCTATAAGTCGTCGTGACGATTCACCGACGCGTGGACCGAGCGCTGGCTCGCATGAGCCTGACCTCGGGCCGGCTCTACCCCGACGGGTTCGGGGAAGGGCTCGAGAGGCGCGTGGCGGCGGTGCGCGACTACCAGGGCCCGGCCGAGTCGCTGGACATCCGCTGGTCCGCGCCGCGTCGACTCCTCGGGGTCACGGTGCGCGAGGGCCGCTTCCGCTCTCCCGCCGCCGACGTGCTGCCATCCGAGAGCTGGACCGCACACGTGGAGCGCTGGATCCCCGGCCATCGCGCGCCCGTGCTCCTGGTGCTGGCGGCCACGGCCGAGGAGGGCGTCGCGCGGCGCCGTCCGCTCGCGCGCTGGCTCGCCCGCCACGGCATCGGCGCGGTGCTCCTCGAGAACCCCTTCTACGGCGCGCGGCGCCCCGCGGGTCAGCGCGGCCCCATCCTCCGCACCGTCGCCGATCAGTTCGCGATGAACCTCGCGACCGTGAAGGAGGCGTCGGCGCTGCTGCGCACCTTCCACGACGACGGGCTCGACGTGGGCGTGACCGGCTACAGCCAGGGCGGCGTCATGGCGGCCTTCGCCACCGCGGTCAGCGACTTCTCGGTCGCGGCGATCCCGCGCGGCGCCGCCTGCGCGAGCGAGCCGATCTTCACCTCGGGGGCGCTCAGCGCGCAGATGCGCTGGGACGTGCTCGCGCGCGAAGCCGGTAGCCTCGCGGCGGCCAAGGCGCGCTTCGCCGCCGCCCTCGCGCCGGTCCGGCTGGATCGCTACCCGGCGCCCCGCGACCCCTCCCGGGCCATCCTGGTGGCGAGCCGACACGACGGCTTCATCCCGGCGGAGGAGGCGGAGGCGCTGCACCGCTGGTGGTCCGGCTCGGAGCTGCGCTGGGTCGAAGGCGGCCACCTGACCGGGCTCGTGTTGCATCACCACGTGCACCGGAAGGCCGTGCTCGACGCCTTCGGCGCGTGAACATTCGGTGCCGCGACTTTGGTCGCAGCGGCAAAGCGGCCCATCCTGCCAGAGGTGGCGGAGGTCGGAGGCCGATATCGGATCGAAGCCCAGCTCGGCGAGGGGGGCATGGGCGAGGTCTTCTGGGTGGTCGACACCCGGACCGGGGAGGACCTCGCGCTCAAGCGCATGCTGCGCGACCGGCGCGTGGGCCACCGTGGCAAGCGCGCGGAGCTGCGCTTCCAGCGCGAGTTCCACACCCTCGCGTCGCTGAGCCATCCGCGCGTCGTCGAGGTGTTCGACTACGGCGTCGACGCCGACGGCCCCTATTACACGATGCGTCTGCTGGAGGGAGAGGACCTCCGCGATCGCATGCGCGAGGGGCCGATGGAGGCGACGGAGGTCTGCCACATCCTCCGCGACGTCGCGTCCGGGCTCGCCGCCCTCCACGCGCGCGGTCTCGTCCATCGCGATCTGACCCCGCGCAACGTGCGCCTCGTGGACGGGCACGCGGTGCTCTTCGACTTCGGCGTGCTGGTCGACGCGGGGTGGGTGGGCGACGTCGCGGGGACGCCCGCGTTCACCGCGCCGGAGATGGTGCGCGGCGTGCCGATCGACGGGCGAGCCGATCTCTTCGCGCTGGGCGTGCTCGCCTACGGGATGCTCACCGGGAAGCGTCCCTACGACGCGCGCACGATGATGGAGCTCGAGCTGGCGTGGAGTGTCCCCGTCGAGCCTCCGTCGGCGATCGCGCCCGTCCCCGAGGCGCTCGAAGATCTGGTGCTCGACCTGCTCTGCCTCGAGCCGCTCGGGCGGCCTCCGAGCGCGGCGGTGCTCATCGATCGGCTGACGGCGCTCGGCGGGCTCGAGCCCGATCCCGGGCTCGCCGTCAGGCCCGGGTACGTGGCGTCGGCCGCGTTCGTCGGGCGTGAGGCCGAGCTCGAGCTCCTCGGCGCGCTGCTGAGCGACGTCGCCGCGGGCGAGCCGCGCGCGTTCTACGTCGAGGCCGAGAGCGGCGGGGGCAAGAGCCGGCTCCTCCAGGAGCTGGCCATCCGCGCGAAGCTCGAGGGCGCCGCCGTCCTGACCACGTCCTGCGAGCGGGCGGAGGGGGGACCCTTCGCGACGATCGGCGCGCTGGTCGAGGAGGCGTTCGCGGTCGCGCCCGAGGAGGCGACGCGCGCCTCGGCCACCGACGCCGCGCTCCTGGGGCGGCTCTTCCCGGCCATCCGCGAGCGCCACGCGAAGGTGAAGCTCGACGGCGACGTCGGCGAGCCGGCGGAGGATCGCATGCGGCTCCAGGCGGCCGTGCAAGGCTTCTTTCGTCGCCTCGCGCAGGAGAAGCTGCTGGTGGCGCTGGTGGACGACGTGCAGCGCTGCGACGAAGCCTCCGCCGCGGCGCTCGCGGGGCTCGCCCGATCCGGCGCGGTGGGGCTGCTGCTCGGTCTCGCGCGGAGGCTCGGGGAGCCGGTGCGGGCGCCCGGCGCGGTCGCGTCCCTGGCCGAGCTCGAGCCGCGCCTGCGACTCGCGGGTCTGGATCCGGACGGCATCACGGCGCTCCTGCGCTCGCTCTTCGGCGACGCCCAGCACCTCTCGAGGCTCGCTCGGCGCATGCACCGGGCGACGGGAGGCAGCCCGCTCTTCTGCACCGAGCTGGCCCGTCAGCTCATCGAGACCGAGCGCGTCCGCTACCGCGACGGAAGCTGGATCGTGCCGGAGGACATCTCGCTGAAGGGGCGCAGTCGGGGCCTGCGCGACGCGATGCGGGCGCGCGTGGCCGCGCTGTCCGAGAGCGCGCGCGCGCTCGGTGAGGTCCTCGCGCTCCACGGCGGCGAGCTCGAGCTGGCCGCGGCGCTCTCGCTCGCCGAGGCCGTCGGGCGGGGCGGAGACGCGCACTTCGGCGCGCTCGGCGAGCTGCAGCAACAAGGCTTCTTGATGGACTCGGGGGAGACCCTGCGCTTCCGCCACGACTCGATGCGCGAGGCGCTCCTCGCCGGGCTGCCGGCGGAGCGCAAGCGAGGGCTCCACCGACACGTGGCCGACGTGATGCTGGCCGCGGGCGCCGACGGGGATCCGCTCCGGGAGGCGCGCGCGGGCTGGCACGCGCTGCGGGGCGGTGACGAGCAGCTCGGGGCGCAGATGCTCGAGCGCGCGGGGCGCCGGCTCTTCGAGGCGCAGGCGCTGGCGGACTGTCTCTCCCCGCTCGAGGCGGCGCTCGAGGTGCGGCGTCGGCACGGCGCGCCCGACGCGGTCCTCGCCGACCTCTCGTACATGCTGCTCAGCGCGGGGTGGGTCTCGAAGCGCGAGGTGGGCGAGCGTCACGCGGCGCCCGCCCTCGATCTCTACGCCGATCTCGGAGGCCTTCGTCACGCGGAGCGCTTCGCTGGCGCGGTGGGGTGGCGCCTGGCGTTCGTGCTCGCGCTGAGCTGGGCCTGGGCGCGGTGGCTCTTCCGCTTCGGGGAGGCGCGGGGGCCGACGCCGCTGCGCGCGCTGAGCCTCTTCGCGGTGGGGCTCTCCTACGCCACCGCCCTCGCGTACTCCGCCAACCGGAAGGCGGACGTGGACGCGCTCGTGGCCCGCGCCGATCCGTTCCAGGCGTTCCGCGGTCACCCTCCCTTCGCCGCGTACCTCAGCGTGCACGCGATGCGGGACATCCTCCACGGTCGCCTGGCGTCGGCCGCGGCCCGACTGAGCGAGGCCCGCGTGCTCGCGACCCGCAGGTGGGGAAACCCGCTCAGCCCCGACGAGCGTCGCCTCGCCGACGCGGGCTGCCGCTCGATGCGCGTGCTGGTCGACGTGAACCAGTTCGACGCGCGCCTCTTCGACGACCTCGCCGCGATGGAGGAGAGCGGGCTCGCCTTCTACGCGCACGCCGCGCAGACGGCCCGCATCGTCCGCCATCGCTATCGCGGCGAGGAGGCGCTCGCGCGCGCGCTCGAGGAGGAGACCGAGGCGACGAGCCTCGCGCTCGGCTCGTGGTCGACCGACCTGCAGCGGCTCCTCTTCGCGCACCCGGCCTACGCGTTCTGTCACGACGTGGAGGGGCTCAAGCGCAGCCTCGACGCGCTCGAGACGCGGGTCGCCGAGGGCATGGAGCTCGAGGTGCGCGTCACGATGACCAAGGCGGAGATCGCGCGGGAGCGTGGCGACTACGCGGCGTCGTTGGCGTTGCTCGAGCCGCTGCTGAAGACGCTCGACGAAGGCGATCTCCTCTTCCGGCAGTACGCGGCCTCGGGCGCCGCGCAGACCGCGCTCGAGGCGTATGGGTACGAGCTCGCGGCGAAGTACGCCCGGATGGGGCTGGAGTGCGGTCGGGACCTCGAGCATCGGGTGCTGCTGCCCTGGCTCCGTTGCCAGCGCGTGCTCGCGCTCGCCGACGACGCGCTCGGCCGGACCGACGCGGCGATCGAGCGGCTCGAGCGCGCGATCGAGCTCGCCGAGCAGAAGGCGGCGGTCGTGCAGGCGGGGGAGCTGCACGAGGCGCGCGCCCGCATCGCGTTCGCGGCGGGAGACCGCCTCCTCTTCGAGCTCCACCGCGTCAAGGCGAACGACTGGCTGCGACCCACGCGGAACCCGGGCCTGATCGCCGTCGTCGAGCGCCTCCTCGAGATGGACCGAGAGGCGGAGGTTCGACCCGTGGACGCGCGTCGTCGGCGCCCGGGCGCGAGCTCCACCGAGACGACCTACGATCGGTCCACCAGCTCGCCCTCTCGCTCGGGGGAGCACGACGCCACCGTCGTCGAGGGCGCCATCGCGCGCTCCAGGGTCCCCGCCGAGAGCGCGAGCGAGGACGACGCGGACCCGGCCACGGTGGTGGAGGGATCCGACGGTTGAGGAAAAGACTGGAAACCTGGCTCGCGCTCTAGGACCCTCGGGTGGCTCGGCCCGTTCGGCCGGGGGGAGGACGACGACGCGATGACGAAGCGATGGATCGGGTGCGCGCTGGCGCTGACGGGGCTGTTCGCGATGGCGTGCGGAGGCTCGGAGTCGCCGCCCCCACAGCAGGCGCCGCCGCCCCAGCCGGTGGTCCAGCAGGCGCCGCCCTGCGCCGAGCAGTGGGTCCACATGCCGATGCTGATCACCTTCCCGACCAGCGGGACGGAGATCGACTCGCAGAACCGCGAGATCCTCCGGGAGATGGTGCGCACCGCGCAGGCGCGCACCGACATCCGTCGCGTGCGGGTCGAGGGTCACACGGACACCTGCGGCAACGAGCTCAACAACATGATGCTCTCGCAGAACCGCGCGGTGGCGGTGATGAACGAGCTCGTGATGATGGGCGTGCCGCGCGAGATGCTCGAGACCATGGGCCACGGCTCGACCCAGCCGCGCGCCAACGAATCTTGTGGTCAGCATCAGACGCTGAGCGAGCAGTCGAACCGGCGCGTGGAGTTCACGCTCCTCGTCTGTCGCTGAGCGAACGGTCTCTCAGAGGACGCCGACGGCCCAGGCGGCCAGCGCGGCCGCGCCCGACGCGCTGAGCGGGATGCTGAGGTTGTCGTCCACGCGGAGGCTGAAGAGCTCCGCGAGGGCGCCGACCAACGCGCCCGCGGTCGCGACCGCCACGGCAGCGCCGAGGCCGATCGTGGGCAGGAACGCGTAGGCCGTGGCCACGCCCGCCAGGGTGGCGGAGCCGAAGAACGCCAGCGTGCCCTCGAGGGTGCGGCCGTGCAGGAGGCGAAGCCGGCCCCAGCGTCGGCCGATGAAGCCCGCCACGGGGTCGCCCACGCCGAGGACCGCGAGCCCGACCGCGCAGGGCAGCGGCGCCTGGGTCAGCGAGAGCGCGAAGATCGCCGTGAGGTACCAGGTCGCGGAGTTCACGCGTCGGTACTCGTGCGGGTGCGCGACGGGCGCGAACCACTTCATGATGATCTCGTTCCACCGCTCGCTGCAGCGGCGGCCGATCTCCATGGTCCACGCCCAGATCAGGAACGGGATGGCGATCGCGATGGCCCACGCCGGCTCCGGCACCGCCCAGAGGATGCCGATGCAGCTGACGGCGCTGAGCACGTGGAAGAAGCTGCGGCGGTGGTTCGTGGGTCGGAGGCTCGGGACGTGGATCTCGAGCTGGCGCAGGGTGGTCTGCAGCGCCTCGTAGCTCGGCGTCATGGACTTGCGGAACGCGATCCAGCGCGCCCGCGCGTTCGCGGCGGTGATGTCCTCGCCCGGGAGGCGCTCGGCCAGGGCGGCGCCCGCGTCGGCGAGCTTCGCCCGCAGCGCCGCGCTCTTCTCCGGCCATGTCAGCGAGGTCAGGTGCGCGACCTTCACCTCGATGGCGCGAAGCTTCAGGCGCGCCGCGTCCGCCGCGCCGGCGTGCCAGCGGGCGGTGTCGATCTCGGAGAGGGCTCGGTGGAGCTCGATGACGAGCCGACCGCTCTCGTCTGCCAGCGCATGCTGCACCGCGCGAGTATGCGTTGTGCACTCCTCCCGGGCCACCCCAAGATCGTGGTGGCCTCAGGCAGGCGCTCTGTTCACACGGCCAGGGGGCCGTGAATGTAGTGCGTCAAGTCCTGCACTTCGCGCTCGAGGTCTTCTCCGAGCGCTTTGGTCAGATCGCCGATCGAGACCAGGCCGACCAGCCTGCCGCCGTCCACCACCGGGAGATGTCGTTTCCGCTGCTCGGTCATCATCCGCAGCGCCGATTTGATCGTCATCTGCGGGTGAATCGTCGTCAGCGACGTCGACATCAGCTCCCCGACCCGCACCGTCGCCGGATCGATCCGGCGAACCACGAGCCGAACGAGCACATCTCGCTCGGTGAGGATGCCCACGGCCTGGTCGTTCCTCATCACGAGCAACGATCCGATTCGCTTCTCGTTCATGCTGCGTACCGCCGCCAAGACGGTCGCTTCGGGCGAGATACTCGCCACCTCACGTCCCTTGACGCGCAGCACTTCGTCTACGTGTCGTTCCATCGATCCCCCTCGGGACGTGCTGCTCGTGACGTCCCTCACACATAGAGTGTCCGCGTGATGTGGGCCTCACAAGTCCACGAACGACGTCCCACGCGGCGTGAGCACGCACCGGAGACGCCCGGTCAGCGAGTGTGGCACCGGGGATACATCCATCACGCCCCGGGTTGCCGCAGGGGCTCCAGTGATCTACCCCGATGGACTCTTTCGACCGCGGGAATGCGCCTCGGCCCACCGTCGGTCCGGTGCCCGACACAGGTCTTCATGGGCTCATTCAAGCGATTTCGCGACGCCGCCATCTGCGTCGCCCTGTTGGCGATTCCGTTCTTCTTCCTGAACGCCAACCTGAAGGACCCCGAGCACACCAACGCGCTCGACCGGACCGTGCTGACGATCAGCGCGCCGATCCAGATGGTCGCGACGTCGACCGCGCGCTGGTTCTCCGGCGTGTGGCAGGACTACGTCTACCTGGTCGACGTCAAGGAGGAGAACGACCGGCTGCGGGCCGAAGACGCGCGGCTGACCGAGGAGAACCGCCGCCTCCGCTACGAGGCGCTCGAGAACCGCCGCCTCCGCTCGCTGCTCCAGCTCCGCGAGCGCATCGGCGGCGAGCTGATCGGGGCGCAGGTCATCGGCCGCGACGTGTCCCGCTTCTTCCGTGTGACGCGGATCCGGCTCGACCGCGGCGAGCGCGACCGGGTCCGCGCGGGCATGCCCGTCATCACCTCGGAGGGGCTCGTCGGCCAGGTCCGCCGCTCCTGGGGCCGCTACAGCGACGTGCTGCTCACGGTCGACCGGACGAGCGCCATCGACGTGGTGGTCCAGCGCACGGGCGCGCGCGGCATGCTCCGCGGCACGGGTGAGGACGACCGATACCTGGCGCAGATCCAGTACTTGCGCCGCGAGGACGACATCCGTGTGGGCGATCTCGTGCACACCAGCGGCCTCGGCCAGCGCTTCCCGGCGTCCATCCTGGTCGGCCGCGTGACCCGCATCGTGCGGCGCGAGTTCGGCCTCTACCAGGAGGCGGAGGTCACGCCGGCCGTGAATTTCTCGAGCCTCGACGAGGTGCTCATCCTCACGGAGGGCTCGCGCGAGCGCAGCCTGGTCGAGCGGACCGGTGGAGACGTGGACGCGCCGTCCGGCGAGGACCTCTGATGCGGAACCTGGCCTTCGTGCTGCTCGGGTTCCTGCTCCTGGTGCAGCAGGCCGCGATCGGCGTCATGGTCCCGCTCGATGAGTGGGCCCCGAACCTGTTGCTGCCGATCGTCATCTACCTCGGCGTCGCGCACGACGTGCACATCGTCCGCGGGGTCTCGCTCGCGTTCGTGCTCGGGTACCTGCTGGACTCGTTCTGCGGCAGCCCGATGGGCCTGCAGACGTTCGTCATGGTCGCGACCTTCCTCGTCGCCCGCGGCGCGGGGTTGAACCTCTTCATGCGCGGCCCGCTGTTCCAGATCGCGCTGACGTTCGTCTTCGGTGTGCTCGCGGGCGGGTCCATCCTCGCGCTGCGCGCCATCTTCGAGCCGCCGGCGCCGTTCCCGACCGGCACCGTGAGCGACACCGTCATCGCGCTCACGGCCGGGGCCGCCATCACCGCGTTGCTCTCGCCGCTCGTGTTCCTGACCGTGCGGCGGCTCGACGCGCTGGTCACGCGTCGCCGCGAGGAGGCGGCCGCGACATGAACCTGCTGAGCGTCCGTCGCGAGGTCGGCGAGTTCAAGAAGCGCTACAAGTGGATGGCGCTCGTGGTCGTGCTGGCGTTCCTCGCCCTGCTCGGCCGCATCGTCCAGCTGCAGCTCGTGGAGTACCAGCGCTGGGCGGCCGTCGCGCGCGAGAACATCACCCGCACCGTGACGCTGCCCGCGACGCGCGGGGTGATCCGGGACAGCACCGGGCGGGTCGTGGCGACCAACCGCGCCGCCTACAACGTCTACCTCACGCCGCAGTATCTGGCGGAGACCGATCTCGATCGCATCACGGAGCTGATGGGGCTCGAGACGGAGGAGCGCGCGAGCCTCGCGGCGCGCCTCGAGCGCGTGCCCGCGCGGCGCCGCTCGCACCAGATCCGGGTCTTCACCGACGTCTCGCGCGACCAGCTCGCGGCGCTCGAGACCCACCAGAACGATCTCTGCGCCCGCACCGGCAACCCGGACAACCCCACGCGGCTGCCGTGCATCACGATGATCGCGGAGCCGGTGCGCACCTATCCGTTCGGCAACCTGGCCGCGCACGCGATCGGCTACCTCAACGAGATGAACGGGGACGAGCTCGACCGGCTGCAGCCCGCCGGCTACCGGCTGGGCGACCGCATCGGACGCGTCGGGGTGGAGCGCGCGTGGGAGAGCTACCTCCGCGGCCGCCGCGGGTATCGGCGCGCGTTCGTGGACGTGCGCGGGCGCGAGGTCGACGGGCTGGTCCCGGGCGACGACGGCCCGACGCGGCGCGAGCCGGTGCCGGGGCGCGACCTGACGCTGACCCTCGACATGGAGCTGATGCGCATCATCGATCGCGCGTTCGGCGGGCATCCCTCGGGCGCCGCGGTGGTGGTCGACGTGCGCACCGGCGCGGTCCGCGCGCTCTACTCCAAGCCGAGCTACGACCTCGGCGCGTTCACGCGCGGGCTCAGCTTCGACGAGTACGGCGAGCTGCGCGACAACCCCTTCCGCCCCCTCATCGACAAGACCATCTACGAGTCGTACTTCCCCGGCTCGACCTTCAAGCCCTTCAGCGCCATCGCGGCGATGCAGGAGGGCGTGATGAACCCCGACGAGCGCGTGGAGTGCCTCGGGTCCTACACGCTCGGCACGACGGTCTTCCACTGCAACAACCGCAACGGTCACGGCGAGGTGAACCTGCGCGAGTCGCTGGTCGAGTCGTGCAATGTCTATTTCTATCGTCTGGCCGAGCAGGTCGGCCTCGACCGGCTCGCGCGCGTCGCGGGGGACTTCGGCCTCGGGCGGCGCACCGGGGTCGGCATCAACACGGAGGCCTCGGGCTTCATCCCCACGCGCTCCTGGTACGAGCGGGTCGGGCGCCGCTTCCGGCTCGGCTACACGCTGAACACCGCGATCGGCCAGGGCGACACGCGCACCACGCTCGTGCAGCTCGCGATGAGCTACGGCGCGATCGCGAACGGCGGCACGCTCTACGTGCCGCAGCTGGTCGAGCGGGTGACGAGCCCGGACGGCACGGTGGTCGAGTCGTTCGAGCCGCGCGTTCGGCGCCGCGTGCACGTCGACCAGGAGATCCTCGCGATGGTGATCGATGGGCTCTACGGCGCGGTCAACGACCCGACCGGGACCGCCTACGACGCGCGCGTGGACGGCGGCGTGCCGGTGGCGGGCAAGACGGGCACGGCGCAGGTCAGCCGGCGCGCTCGCCCCGACGACGACCCGGACCGCGCCTGGTACTACAACCGCGCGCACGCGTGGTTCGCGGGCTTCGCCCCGGCCGAGGATCCGCAGTACGCGATCATCGTGCTGGTCGAGCACGGCGGCGCGGGCGGCCGGCAGGCGGCGCCGATCGCGATCAACATCCTCCAGGAGTACCTGGGCAGCGAGGGCGCGACCGCCTCGAACGCGGCGCCTACGGGCACGCGACTCGCGAGGGGACGCTAGCCATGGAGACCATCGGCAAGGGGCTGAGGGACAACTTCGACTGGCCGCTCTTCGTGACCGTCGCGGCGGTCTGCGTCATCGGGGTCACCAACCTCTACAGCGCGACGAGCGCGGCCACGAGCGCGCTGAGTGAGCTCTACATCCAGCAGATCTACTGGCTCACCCTCGGCGCCGGCGTCGCGGTGCTGATCGTCGCGATCGACTACCGCCACTTCGAGCGCTTCGGGTACGCAGCGTACGGGGCGGGGATCGTGCTCTTGCTGCTGGTGTTCCTGCTCGCGCCCGAGATCCGTGGATCGCAGCGCTGGATCCGGATCGGGAGCTTCTCGCTCCAGCCGAGCGAGCTGATGAAGGTGGTGCTGATCGTCGCGCTCGCGAAGTACCTGCACAACGACCCGAAGACCGAGGGCCGGACGCTCAAGGACCTGGTGATCCCGGGGCTCATCCTCGCGGTGCCGATGACCCTGATCCTGCTCCAGCCGGACCTCGGCACGGCGCTGATGCTCGCGTTCATCTTCGGCTCGATCATGCTGCTGACGAACCTGAAGCTGCGCTCGGTCTTCACGCTCGCGGCGGCCTTCGTGCTCAGCGCGCCGCTCACCTGGACCTACCTGCTCAAGCCCTATCAGCAGGAGCGCCTCACGAGCTTCATGGACCGCGAGGCCGACATCCTCGACTCGGGCTGGCACGCGCACCAGTCCATCGTCGCGATCGGCAGCGGCGGCTTCTGGGGCAAGGGCTTCATGCAGGGCACCCAGAACCAGCACCGGTTCCTGCCCGACCAGCACACCGACTTCCCGTTCCCCGTCTGGGCCGAGGAGCAAGGCTTCCTCGGTGTGGCGCTCCTCTTCTTCCTCTACATCTTCCTGATCCTGTGGGGACTGAAGGTCGCCTCGCAGGCGAAGGACCGCTTCGGCGCGGTCGTCGCGGTCGGCGTGAGCGCGTTCTTCTTCTGGCACACGGTGATCAACCTCGCGATGGTCAGCGGCCTGGCCCCGGTCGTGGGCGTGACGCTGCCGCTGTTCAGCTACGGCGGCTCGAGCGTGCTCACGTCGTTCATGGGGATAGGGCTGCTGATGAACGTCAGCATCCGCAGGTTCAGCTTCTGACAGGGGCGGGGCTCGCGCCCGCTCGTCGCCCCCTCTGGGCAACCGCGCTACCGTCCCGGCATGGGCGGACGGACGAAGGTCGGGGTCGTGCAGATCACCTCCACGGGCGACGTGGAGGCCAACCTCGCGGCCACGGAGCGCACGGTGAGCATGGCGGCGGAGGACGGCGCGAAGCTCGTGCTCGTCCCGGAGTGCTTCGCCTACCTCGGGCCGGAAGACGGCAAGCTCGAGATCGCGGAGTCGCTGCCAGGCGGAGGGCCGATCCTCGAACGCATGCAGAAGCTCGCGAAGGTGCGCGGGGTGGAGCTCGTGCTCGGCGGCTTCTGGGAGAAGGGCGAGGACCCGAAGAAGGTGCGCAACGCGTGCGTCCACCTCGACGCGGGCGGCGAGGTCCGCGCGGTCTACCGGAAGATTCATCTCTTCGACGTCGACCTGCCCGACGGGGTGCGCCTGATGGAGTCGGAGACCGTCGTGCCCGGGCGGCAGACGGTCGTGACCGACGCCGCGTTCGGCAAGCTCGGCCTGAGCGTCTGCTACGACCTGCGCTTCCCGGAGCTCTACCGGCGGCTCGTCGACGACGGCGCCATCGCGCTCGCGGTGCCGGCGGCGTTCACGCTGACGACGGGCAAGGATCACTGGCACGTGCTGCTGCGCGCGCGCGCCATCGAAGCGCAGTGCTACGTGCTCGCCGCGGCGCAGACCGGGCACCACTACGGCCGGCGGAACAGCTATGGCCACGCGCTGATCTGTGACCCGTGGGGCACGGTCCTCGCGGAGTGCGGGGAGGGCGAAGGCGCGGCGGTGGCGGCGATCGATCCCGACGTCGTGGAGCGCGTGCGGCGCGGGCTGCCGAGCTTGCGCCACCGGGTGCTCTGACCGACCCGCCCCTGTCCCGAATCACGGATGGGGCAATCCGAAACACGGTGTGTGCGTGACAGCTCAGTGTGGTGTGTCGTCACAGGTAGTTGACATGTCAGCTCGGAGCCGCGAAGCTCTCTTCGGCCAAGGAGAGGCCTCGAGGATTCATCATGGGGGAGCCGACGCACCACCTGCTCCATCTCGCGAGCATCGTGGAGGCCAGCGACGACGCGATCGTGAGCCAGGACCTCGAGGGCCGCGTCAAGACCTGGAATCGCGGGGCGGAGCGGCTGTTCGGGTACACCGCGGACGAGATCGTCGGGGAGATGCTGACGCGCGTGGTGCCTCCGGAGTGCATGGAAGAGCTCCGAGAGATCCTGCGCGAGGTCCGGGAGGGGCGCTCGGTGCTGCGGCGCGAGACCGTCCGGCTGCGCAAGGACGGCTCCCGCGTCCGCGTCGCGCTCACGGTGTCGCCGCTCATCACCGACGGGACAGTTGTCGGTGTGTCCGGGATCGTCCGGGACGTCACCGAGCTGCATCGGCAGCGCACACGCCAGGCCCTGCTCGCCCGGGCGAGCGCGACCCTCGGTTCGTCGCTCCGCTGGGAGGAGAGCCTCACCGAGGTCGTCACGTTCATCGCCGAGTGGTTCCGGGGCTGGTGCCTCGTGTCGCTGAGGCGCGGCGAGGAGGTCCATCACGTGGCGGTCGCCCACGCCGACCCCGCGCGGACGGCGGCCGTGCGGTCGCTGGCCTCTCGGCTGGTCTCGCCCCTCGATGCCCCTTCGGGGATCGGGTGCGTGGTGCGCACCGGCGAGCCCGAGTATCTCCCCCACATCCCCGAAGAGGAGGTCGAAGCGCGCCTCGGCGAGGGCCGCGACGTGGATCTCGTTCGACAGCTGAAGCTGCGCGCCATGCTGATCGTCCCGCTCTCCTGGGGCGAGACGGTCCACGGCGCGCTCAGCTTGCTGTCGGACGCCGAGAGCGAGCGCCTCTCCGAGGAGGACATCGGCCTGACCCGCGAGCTGGCGTTCCACATCTCGGCCGCCATTCGCAACGGCGAGCTGTATCGCGAGGCCGAAGCGGAGCGGCGGCGGACGCGCGCGCTCCTCGAGAGCATCGGGCACGGCGTCTATGGCGTCGACCTCGAGGGGCGCGCCACCTTCATGAACGAGACCGGGGCGGCGCTGCTGGGCTTCGAGAGCCCGGAGGAGGTGATCGGCCGTGAGATGCACGGGCTGATCCACCATCACCGTGTGGACGGGTCGGTCTACCCGCTCGAGGACTGCCCGATCCACCGCGCGTTTCGCTCGGGTGAGGCGGTCCGGGTCGAGCACGAGGCGCTCTTCCGCGCTGACGGGACCGCCTTCCCCTGTGAGTACTGGTCCTCCCCCGTGTTCGGCGACGACGCCGAGATCCAGGGTGCCGTGGTGAGCTTCACCGACATCACGGAGCGACGGGCGCGGGAGGACCTGCTCGGACAGCACGCGCGACGCCTGCAGAACCTCTGGGACATCGACCAGGCGATCCTCGCCGCGCGGGACCCGCGAGAGATCGCCGACGCCACCGCCTCGCGGCTCACGGAGCTGCTCGAGCGCGCCGACTGCGTCGCGGTCCTCGACTGCGTGGACGACCGGTGCGTTCAGCTGGCGACGCGCCTCCGGGGTGCCGGGGAGCCGCCCGCGCTGCCACCGTCGCCGGCGCCCGAAGGGTTGCACGCCGGGCGGTCGCTCGAGCTCGAAGATCGGCTCGACGCGCGGGGCGATCCCCTCTCCGACGCGCTGGCCCAGCTGGGGATGCGCGCCGCGCTGATCTCGCCCGCGAGCGCGGGGGAGACGATGGAGGGGGTGCTGGTGATCGCCTCCGCCCGCCCGGGCGCCTTCGCGCCCTCCGACCGGGCTATCGCCTCCGAGGTCTCGTCGCAGCTGGCGATCGCGCTCTCCCAGACGCGCCTGCGGCTGGCGCTCGAGCGGCAGAACGAAGAGCTCGAGGCGCGCGTGGAGGAGCGCACGCGGACCATCGAGGAGCGGAACGCGGAGCTGGAGTCGTTCGCGTACAGCGTCTCGCACGACCTGCGCGCGCCGCTCCGCGCGATGGGAGGGTTCAGCAAGGCGCTGCTCGAGGACTACGGCGACGCGCTGGACGAAGACGGCAGAGACTACGCGGAGCGCGTCGTGGGCGCCGCCGCGCGCATGGACGAGCTCATCCAGGACCTGCTGGCCTACAGTCGGGTGGCGCGCGGGGAGATCGAGCACGCCGACACGGACCTCGACGACGTGGTGGCCTCCGCGGCCACTCAGCTCGAGGCGCAGCTCGGGGCGCGCGACGCGGAGCTCGTGGTCGAACGCCCACTCGGTCGGGTCTGGGGGCATCGCGCGAGCCTCGCGCAGGTGTTCAGCAACCTGATCGCCAACGCCGTGAAGTTCGTGCCCGCGGAGCGGCGCCCTCGCGTCCGGATCGCGTCCGAACGCACGGAGGCGGGCGTCGAGGTCTGCGTCGAGGACAACGGCATCGGCATCGCGCCAGAGCACACCGAGCGCATCTTCCGGGTCTTCGAGCGACTACACGGCCGAGAGGCCTACGAAGGCACGGGCGTCGGGCTGGCCATCGTCCGCAAGATCATGGAGCGATCGGGTGGGGAGGTGCGGGTCGTCTCGGAGCTCGGCCGAGGCAGCCGCTTCATCCTCACCCTGCCACCCGCGGAGAGATCGGAGTGACACAAACCATCCTGCTCGTCGAGGATGACGAGAACGACATCATCCTCATCAAGCGCGCGTTCAAGCGGCACCGGATCGCGAACTCCGTGGAGGTCGCGAAGGACGGGGACGCGGCGGTCGCGTGGCTCACCCGCGCGGAGGAGGCGGGCACGCCGCCTTGCCTGGTGCTCCTCGACCTGAAGCTCCCGCGCCGGTCCGGCCTCGAGGTCCTCGAGTGGATGCGGAGCCGCGACGCGCTCCGGCGGGTGCCGGCCGTGATGCTCACCTCCTCGGCCGAGGAGCGCGACATCGACCGCGCCTACGACCTCCACGCGAACTCCTACCTGGTCAAGCCCGTGGACTTCGACGGCCTGGTCGAGGTCGCGAAGGCCCTGGAGATGTACTGGCTGATCCTCAACACACCGCCTGGCGGGAAGCGGCCGGGCGAGGCGTGAGCGCTCCGACGGAACACGTCCGCGTCCTCCTCGTGGAGGACGACGCGGACGACGCGAAGCTCCTCGCGCGGGCGCTCGCCCGCAACGGCATGGAGCTGTCGCTGCAGCGGGTCGAGACGCTGCGGGATCTCGAGGCACAGCTCGAGGCGTCGCGACCCGAGATCGTGCTGTCGGACTTCAGGCTGGCCGGCTTCGACGCTGGCGACGTGATCCGCGTGGTGCGCGGCGTGGACGAGCGGCTCCCCATCATCGTGGTCTCGGGGACCATCGGGGAGGAGAAGGCCGTCGACCTGCTGCGAGACGGCGCCGACGACTTCGTCATCAAGGGGAGCTGGGCTCGACTGGTCCCGGCGATGCGCCGAGAGCTCCGCAAGGCGCGCGAACGCCGGGAGGGGGAGCGCCTGAAGGAGGAGCTCCGCGCGCGGGAGCTGCGGCTCGAGACGTTCGTGAGTCAGGTGCCGGCGATCTTGTGGACGGTCGACGAGGAGCTCCGCTTCCAGTTCGCGGTCGGCGGCGCCCAATCGAACCCGGGTGGGGCCGCGCGGGGCAGCTCCCTGGACCAGCTCGTCACCCCCGAGGAGGTCGAGACGGTGATGGCGGCCCATCGCCGCGCCCTGCATGGGGAGCGCGTCTCCTATCGCTTCAGCCACAACGATCGGGTGTTCGACGCGCACGTCCAGCCGCTGACCGACGGGCGAGGGCGCAGGGCCGGGGTCATCGGCGTCGCGCTGGACGTCACCGCGCGGGTTCACGCCGAGCGCGCGCTGGAGCGGGAGCAGCGGGCCTCGGCGCTCCTCCAGGAGACGGCCTCGGCGGCGAACGCGGCGAGCACGGTCCGGGAGGTCCTGCCCATCGCGCTGGAGATCGCGTGTCGCCACACCGGCTGGGAGTTCGGACACGTGCTCGTGGTCACGGAGGACGAGCAGACCCTGGTGTCGAGCGGCGTCGTGCACCCCCCCGACGCGAGCCCGGAGTTCGCCGAGGTCTGCCTGCGAATCAGGTTCGGGTTCGGCCAAGGGCTCATCGGCACCGTCGCCGCCACCCGTGAGCCGCTCTGGTGGGTCCGACCCGACGCCGAAAAAGGCTACCTCCGCGGGCGCGAGGTCGACGACGCCGGGTTCCGCGCCACGGTGGCCACCCCCATCCTGGTCGGAGACCGGGTCGTGGCGGTGATGGAGCTCTTCCACCGCGCGGAGATCGAGCGCGACGAGGACATGCTGAGCCGACTGGCGAGCGTGGGGGAGGCCCTCGGGCGGGTCTTCGAGCGCGATCGCGCGGGCCGGCTCCAACGCCAGCTCCTCCAGACGCAGAAGATGGAGGCGCTCGGACGCCTCACGGGTGGGATCGCGCACGACTTCAACAACCTGCTCACCGTCATTCGCCTGCAGCTCGAGATGATGGGTGAGTCGGAGGCGCTGCCGCCCGAGCTCATCGAGGACCTGGAGCTCGCCCGCGGCGCGGCCGACCGGTCCGCCGATCTCACGCGCCGGCTCCTGACCTTCAGCCGGCAGTCGGTCAGCGAGCCGCGCGTCGTGAGCCTGGCGGAGGTCCTGAAGGATCTCTCGGCCATCATCCGTCGCATCATCGGAGACCGGATCGAGATCGACCTCGCGCTGGGGGACGTGCAGCCCGTCCTCGCGGACGTCGGTCAGCTCGAGCAGGTCGTGATGAACCTGGCCGTCAACGCGCGCGACGCCATGCCGAGGGGAGGCCGGCTGACCATCGCCTCGATGAGCCTGGAGGTGGTCGCGGGCACGCGGCTCACCCGCGCCGGAGCGCGCGCGGGCCGGCACACCGCGCTCGTGGTCTCCGACACCGGCACGGGCATCCCTCGCAGCGTGCGCGACCGCATCTTCGAGCCGTTCTTCACCACCAAGGAGGAGGGCCGCGGCACGGGGCTCGGGCTCTCCACGGTGCACGGGATCGTGCGCCAGCACGGCGGCGCCATCGTGGTCGACTCGGAGGAGGGGCGTGGGACCACCTTCACGATCGTGCTGCCGGTCACCACGGCACCAAACCACGCGAACGATCGCTCGGCCGTGCTTCGCAGCCAGCCGGGCGGCGAGACCATCCTGCTCGTCGACGACGATCTGCTCGTCCGCCGAGCGCTCGTCCGGACGCTCTCCCAGCGAGGCTACGAGGTCATCGCGAGGGGGAGCGCGTCCGAGGCGCTCGAGACGCTCGACTCGGACGTCCCCGTGGACGTGATCCTGAGCGACGTCGTGATGCCCGACGTGACCGGCACCGAGCTCGCCACGCGGGTCGGGGTCACGCACCCGGAGCTGCCGGTCATCTTGATGACCGGGTTCTCTCCCACCGACCTCGGGAGCGATAGCCTGCGGCCTCCCCCGGGCACGGTGATGCTGTCCAAACCATTTGCTCCAGAAGACCTGGCGGCGGCCATTCAACAGGCGCTCTCCTGAGGGGAAGAAGACGATGAACACGACGGAACCCGCGACCCCTTCACGCTCTCTGCCGCGCGTGCTCGTCGTGGACGACGACGAGGCGCAGCTCCGCGCGCTCACGCGGGCGCTCGGCACGAAGGGCTACGAGATCCGGACCGCGAACAGCGCAGCGCGGGCGCTCGAGCAGATCGCCGAGGCGCCGGTCGAGGTCTTGGTCACGGACCTGTCGATGCCCGGCGCGGGAGGAATGGATCTGATCCGCACGATCCGGGAGGTCGATCTGGACCTCCCTGTCATCGTGCTCACGGGACACCCCGATCTGGAGTCGGCGAGCGAGGCCGTGGCGCTGCGCGCCTTCCGGTACTTCACCAAGCCGGTCGACATGGCCGCGCTCGACGAGGCCATCGATCGCGCGGCGACGACGTACCGTTTGGTGAACTTGAAGCGAGACGCCGCGGAGAGCTTCGACGTCGCGGGGGCCCACGTCGACGAGCGGTTCCGCGCGGGGATCGAGGGACTCTGGATGGCCTACCAGCCCATCCTCGACGCCCGGACGGGGCGCATCTACGGGCACGAGGCGCTGGTTCGGACGACAGAGAAGAGCATCCCCCACCCGGGGGTCTTCCTGGAGCTCGCGCGTGGACTGGGGACGGTCCAGCAGCTCGGCCGGATGGTGCGCAGCCGCGTGGCGGCGGACGTTCAGACCAAGGGGCACGAGGGAGCGGTCTTCGTCAACCTCACGGTCGCGGATCTGGTGGATCCGAACCTTTTCGCCACCGAAGCTCCCTTGTCGCGCATCGCCGATCGCGTCGTGCTGGAGCTCACCGAGCGGGAAGGGTTGGACACGGTGCCCGACCTCGCGCGCCGGGTGGAGCGTCTGCGGCAGGTGGGGTACCGCATCGCGGTCGACGACCTCGGTGCTGGCTACTCGGCGTTGAGTTACTTTGCGATGCTAGAGCCGGAGATCGTGAAGCTCGACATGAGCCTCGTGCGCGGGATCCACGAAGCGCCCGTGAAGCGACGCACGGTCGCCTCGCTCACCGACCTGGCACACTCCCTGGGCATCTTGGTGGTGGCCGAGGGCATCGAGACCGTGGAGGAGCACCGCGTGCTGTCCTCGATCGGGGTCGATCACCTCCAGGGCTTTCTGTTCGCCCGTCCGGCGGAGCCGTTCCCGGCCGCCCGTTGGCCCGACCCAGCCTCCTGACGTGGCGCGGATCGGTCTCAAGTTGTCTGCGATGGCGCCGATGAGCTGGTGACATGCCCTCACCCTCCCCCGCGCCCCACGTCCTCGTCGTCGAAGACGACACGCAGCTCGGGCCCTCGCTCGCGCGCTGGCTCGGGCGCAGAGGCTTCGCTTGCACGCTCGAGACCACGGGTGAGGATGGAGTGAAGGCCCTCTCCGAGAGCCCGTTCGACCTCGTGTTGCTCGACCTCGAGCTCCCCGGGATGCACGGGCACGCCGTGCTGCGGCAGCTGGCGCGGACGAGCGGGCCGCCGACCATCGTGATGAGCGGGACCGGCACGATGGACGACGTGATCGAGGCGGTTCGCAACCGCGCGTGCGACTACGTGCGCAAGCCTTTCCACTCCGAGGACCTGCTCAGCGCCATCGATCGCGCGCTCGCGTTGAAGAACGACCGCGCGGCGCGAGCCGATGCGTCGAGTCTCTCGAGAGAGAGCTCGAGCCCGTCCGTCCCGTCCCCGTCCGTGGAGCAGCGGGAGCGGGGGAGGGTGGGGCGACGGATGGCGCAGGTCGCTGTGGATCTGACGCGGGGCAAGCTGAAGCTCCCCGTCCTCGATCCGCGCGTCAGGGCGCTCATGGCCAAGATGAGCGGTTCGAACGATCCGTCGGTGCGAGACGTCGTGGCGGAGGTGCGACACGACGCGACCGCGGTGGCGGCGATCTTGCGAACCGCGAACTCCCCTCTGTATCGCCGGAGAGCGGGCCAGAGCGATCGGCTGGAGGACGCCTGCGTGCGTCTGGGCAACCGGCAGGTGCTCGCGCTCCTCACCGAGCTCCTCGTGGCCGACAGCCTCCGCTGTCGCGAGGAGCCCTTCGCGTCGCTGGGCGAGGCGCTCCGGACCAACGCCGCGGCCACCGCGCAGATCGCCCGCCATCTCGCTCCAGCCGCGCGACTCGATCCGGACGAAGCCCACCTCGCGGCGCTCTTGCACGACCTCGGGGAGCTCGTGCTCCTTCGCCTCCTCGCGGAGCGAGAGTGGGACCGGCCTCCGTCGGCGGAGGCCCTCGGCCACGAGCTCGTTCACTCCCACGAGCGCTTCGGGGGCATCGTCGCGCGCGCCTGGTCTCTGCCCGACACCATCGTTCGCCTGGCGGCGCGTCACCACCGCAAGCCGATCGAGCCCGAGAGCCCCAGCCGAGCGAGGCTGCGGAGGCTGGTGGTCGGGTCCTGGGCGCTCGCGATCGACGCCGGCTTCACGTACCCGGGGGCTCGCCCGAAGGACGAGCGGGAGGAGCTCCGCTCCCTCGGGATCCCATCGCCGCTGATCGCCGAGGCGTCGAAGGCCGCCGTCGCGTGCCGGGAAGGGGACCTCTGAGTCAGGCGTCGTCGCGGGCGTTCCAGCGCGCGAAGGTGCCCAGCAGGTGCACGTCGAAGCCGGCCGCGCGCAAGACGAGATCCGCGCGCGGGGCGTCGGCGCCGTCGCGAGAGTAGACGACGATGGGCCGATCGCGGGGCAGCTCCTCGAGTCGCTCCTGCAGCTCGGTGATCGGGATGTTGATCGCCCCCTGCAGATGCCGGCCCGCGTAGTCCATGTGATGGCTGACGTCGACGAGGATCGCGCCGCGGATCACCAGCCGCATCGCCTGCTCGCCGCTGACCCGGTGGCTGTCCGGCAAGGGATCGTGCCCGGTCGCGTGGATCGACGAGCCACAGCCCACGAGAACGAACGCCAGAACCAACCACAGCCGCCGCATGCATCACCTCCTGCGGCTCGACGCCGCGTAGGGGGTTACGACGGCCCCGATCGGGGCTGAACCAGGTATCAGGTGGGATCGCCCTCAGGAGCGCAGGCGCGCGACCAACGCGTCGAAGCCGGCGTGCGCGCGCACGCTCGCGAGATCCGGGTCGCGCTCGAGGTGATCGGCGTCCGTGTAGCCCGAGTCGATCGCGCGCTCGAGCCACGCCATCGACTCGTTTGGGCGTCCAGCGCGCGCGTGCGAGCAGGCCGCGTTGTAGGCGTCCTCCGGGCTCCCGAAGCGCTCCCAGAGGGTGCGGCCGAGCTCGGCCGCGGCGTCGAAGCGTCCCGCGCGGAAGAGGGAGGCGTCGACCACCGCGCCGCGATCGCGGTCTCGCCCGATCGCGTCTCCCGCCTCCTCGTGGCGTCCGAGCATCGCCAGCGCATAGGCGCGCAGCAGGGCGCGCTCCGCCTCCTCCTCGCGGGGGTCCAGGTCCTCGGCGTCGTCGAGCGCCCGCTCCCACCGCTCCTCTGCGAGGGCCACGAGGCTCGACAGGGCGGGGGAGGGCTCGTGCGTCTCGCGCATGACCTCCACGTTGCGCACGGCGTCGTCGGGATCTCCCGCCAGGAGCTGGGCCCACGCGGCCAGCTCGCGCGCCGTCGCCCGATCGTCCGGCGACTCGAGCCGCGGCAGGACGTGGTGCTCGAGATCCGCGCCGAGCTGCGCCCAGTCCTCCGAGGTCGCGCCGTAGAGGACGCGCGAGACGAGCTTCTCGCCCGGACCGGCCTGCGTCAGCGCGGCGCGGGCGCGCGCGAGCGCCTCGTGGGGTCCGTCGGACCGGGTGAGCGTCCCCTCGAGCGTCCGCGGCGGCGGCTCCTTCTGGAACGCGCGGGCGGCGATCCGGAGCGACGTGGTCAGCAGGAAGCCGGTCCACAGCGTCGTGAGGCTGAAGCCGAACGTGTAGACGATCCACACGAGCAACGGGACGGCGAAGAGGAACGTGACGACGGCCGCTGGCTTGCGGCCGTTTCCGCCCGTGACCCGATCTGCGAGCGCCTCGACCACGTGCCCACCATCCCAGGGCAGCATCGGCAGGAGGTTGATCACGCCCCAGCCGATGTTGACCCAGAGCAGCACGAGGTACGCCCGCTGCACGGCCCAGTGCTGCGACTCGAGGTCGACGAGCAGCCCGAGCGCGAAGACGAGGCCCCCGAGCGCGAAGCCGGCGAACGGCCCCGCCAGGCTGACCCACAGGCGCTGCTTCGCGGTGGGGCTGGGCCCTCGGCCCCACGCGGTGTGGCCCCCCATGCCGTGGAGCGCGATCGAAGGTGAGTAGCCGTAGCGGCGCATGGCCAGGGCGTGGCCCAGCTCGTGCCAGATCACGCCGGTCACGCCGACCGCGACCCAGATGAACATCCCGACGAGCACCTCGGTGGTCCAGCGCTGCTCGCGCGGCGCGCCGAGGATGAGCAACAGCACGAAGAACCAAGGACTCACCTGCAGGGGGAATCCCAGGACCCGCAGCCCACGTTCGGCGTTGGCGCTCACGCCGCGAGTATGCGTCGTGCCGCGCCCGGAGCCACCCTCGCTCGCCGGATGGTGCATCCAGAGAGACGGGGGAGACGCGCGCGGGTTCATCTGTATACTCTCGCCGTCCGCCCACGGCGCGCACTCGGAGGAAACATGAAGAAGCTCGTACCCATTCTCTTCGTCTCGGCGTTCGCCCTAGCTCTCGCGGGGTGCTCGGAGCCCGAGCCGGTGGACGAGACCGTCACCGGCGAGCTGACCGACAGCGACCCTCGAGTCGAGCAGGACGACTCACCCTACGACGAGTACCGGTTCGACGTGGCCGAAGGCTGGACCATCACCGGCGACATGCAGAGCGCGAACTTCGACACCTACCTCTGGCTCATCGACCCGGAGGGTGAGTCGCTCGTCCAGGACGACGACGGCGGCGAAGGCACCAACAGCCGCGTGACCTACACCGCGGCCCAGAGCGGCACCTACACGTTCCGCGCGAACAGCTACAACGGCGAGGGGCGCGGTCAGTACACGCTGCACTTCACGGCCAACCCCGGCCAGTAGATCGCGGCCCAGCGTCGCCCACACGTGAGCCCCGTGGCCTCTGGTCGCGGGGCTCTTCGCGTCGTGGGTCTCGGTCAGGGACGGCGCGCGCGCACCGCGTACTGGTAGGGCAGCTCGGTCTCGAGGATCTCCGCCTCGAACCCGGCCGAGCGGAGCTCCATCAGGACGGCGTGGGCTGCGAGGCGCATGGCCTCGGGCGGGCCGTGTGGGCTGTCCTCGGTGAAGTCGACGACGAGCACGAAGCCCCCCTCGCGTAGGCCGTCGCGCAGGCGGTGCGCGTAGGCGGCGCGGTCTTCGATGTGGTGCCAGGTGTCGACGATCAGCACGCGGTCCACGCCGTCGAGCCCGGGGTCGTCGGGCGCCACCACGCGCGCCTCCACGTTCGTCAGGCCCGCCTCCTCGGCCCGCGTCTGCATGTGCGCGACCATCGCGGGCTCGACGTCGAGCGCGAGCACGCGCCCCTCGGGGCCGACCGCCGGGCTCAGGTGCGGGAGGAAGTAGCCCGTGCCTGCGCCGACGTCGGCCACCGTCATGCCCGGCTCGAGCTCGAGCAGCGTCACCACCTCGGCCGGCCGCTGCCACTCGTCGCGGGCCGGGTCGTCGAAGAGGGCCACGAAGCGCTCGACGTCGGAGAAGTCGTGCGCGTGGCCGGCGTGGCCGCCGTGGCCGCCGTGGTGGTCGTGCTGGCCCGGATGACCGGACGCGTGGTCCTGACCGCCGCCGCAGCCGAGCGCCAGGACCGTCGAGAGCAGGAGCGTCTTCGTCGAAGCGTTCATCGGACCACCGAGAGCTGGGGTTTGGGCGCGTACGCGTGGAGGTGGCCGCTCTCCTCGGCCACGTAGATCCAGCCGCGCTCGTCGACGCGGGTCCAGTCCGGGACCAGCTCGCAGGGGAGGGGCTCTCCGATCGAGTGGCCGTCCGCGACGCGGAGCACGTGCACCGAGGCGCTGGGCACGAAGAGCGCGCCGCCGCGCAGGATGGGCTCGAGGCGCCGCGGCACGTCGTCGGCGACCGGGTGGCTGAGCTGCCGCTCCCACCGCAGCTCGCCGTCCTCGGCGCGCAGTGCCCGCGTGAAGCCGAGCGGCGTGTTCACCACCAGGGTCTGGTCGACCGCGAGGCACGACGCGCCGTGCGCGAGGCCCGGGTCGACGATGTCCCAGCGGAGGCTTCCGTCGGTCACGTCCACCGCCACGAAGCGCGCGTCGCGCGGCCCTCCGACCGCGAGCGCGACGACGCCAGCGCTGGCCGAGGGCGCGCTCGCGGGCGCCCCGTCCAGCGCGCGCGTCCAGAGCGCGCGGCCGCTGAAGAGGTCGACGCCGTGGAGCACTCCGTCGGCCCCGCCGAGCTCACCGCTCACGGCCACCACGACCTCGCCCGCCACGACCGGGGCGAGCGCGAAGCGGGCGCCCTCGGCGGCGCAGTAGCGCCAGAGCAGCTCACCCGTCGCGACGTCGAGCGCGCTCAGGGTTCCGTCGCCGCAGGTGGCGAGGAGGATGCGGCCGGCGCGCTTCAGGGTGAACGCGCTCGCGCCGTGTCCGCCGGAGCGCCAGCGCAGCTCCCCGGTGCGCAGATCCACCGCGACGAGTCGATCGCGGCCCTCGGCCAGCACCGCGGTCGGTGGGATCGAGCGGCCGCCGACGAGCACCCCGGTGGGCGGCCCGCCCGTGCGCGGCGCGAGGCGCGCCTCCGCGAACGTCTCGCCGTCGTCGACGTGGCTCAGCGCGAGGTGGCCGTCGCTCGCGAGACGCGCGAGCACGGTGCCGGTCATGAACGACGCGCTGGCCGGCTGCACCTGCGACCAGAGCACCTCGCCGTCCTCGCGTCCGATCGCCACCGTCTGGCGGGGCGTGGCCACGACGAGTCGGTCGCCGCAGAGGAACGTCGAGGCGGCGTCGAGGCCTTCGACCTCGCTCTCCCATCGGCGCTCGAACTGGAGGCGTCGCGGGGCCGCCGCCGCGCGTGGAGCGACGCCCGGGGTGGCGCACGCGCCCGACGCCGCGCGGAGTCGCTCGGGATCGGTGTGCACGACCGCGTTCGCCCTCGGGCCGCGCGACCGGACCCGGCGGCGCAGCGAGCGCACCTCCTCCCGGAGCGAGGTCACGCGGAGGTTCCGCGCCTGGCTGCGGTCGATCGAGACGAGCGCGCGAAGGACGTCGGAGGCGAGCCGCAGGATGGGCAGCGCCGCCTCGCTGACGCTGAGCGCGGGGATGGTGATGCGCCCCGCTTCGTCCGAGCCGAGCGTCAGCTGCACGCCGTCTCGAGGGGAGAGGCGCACGCCGACCGCGAAGCGGCCCGCGCGGAGGCGCACGTTCGCGGCGCGGCCCGTCTCCCACGCCTCCACGAGCGCGCGGGTCGCCGAGACCATGCGCTGCACGGCGAGCATGATCGGCCCGCGCACGAGCGGGATGCGGCGGCCGCGCGTCCAGACGTAGAGCGTGCCCGGGAAGAGCAGCGCGTGCGTGTCGGAGTGCGCGCTCGTCTGCCGCGGCGGATCCGCGACGGGCACGATCGCGGCCTGGAACCCGAAGGCCAGCGGCACGCTGCGCTTGGGCGCCTGCACCGCGCCGCCCGTCTCGAGCACGGGCGCGAGCGGGCTCTGCTCGGGGGCGACCTCGCCGGCGCGGGCGCGCTCGGCGAGCCGCAGCACGAGGCGGCGGGAGACGGGATCGGAGTCGGCGGTCGCGCTCTCCTCGGCGATCTCCGCGCAGCGCGCGAGGAGCGTCTCGAGGCCCACCGGGCGGTCCAGGACGCGCACCTCCGTGGGGCCGTCGATCAGGTAGTAGCTGATCAACACCTCTCCCCCCGACCGCAGCAAGACCAGCTCGGCCGGCGTCGTCGCGAGGGGGAGCAGCGACTTCTTGCGGTTGCCCGAAGCCAGCGCCAGGGCGGCGCTGAGGAGATCGGCCAGCGGCGGCAGCGGCAGCGGCTCGGTGGAGCCGAGGAGGAGATCGCGAAGCGCGCGAAGCGCCGCCTCCTCCTGTGCCGCCGCGTTGACGGCGATCGGGGCGTTGTCGTCTTCGAACGGTCGAATCGGGATCACGCGCATCGGCGGAGTGCTCTCCGGGCGAACGGGACGGATCGGTGCGAGCCCGGTCGATCCCCGGGCCGCATCGTGTTCCGGCCCCCCTGAAGGATCTGTCCTGGGGCCGGTCGGGCTCGGCATCGGCGCCGTGCTCGTGGAACACATCGTAGGAAACGATCGGCCTCGCTCTCCAGTTTTCGGGATCCTTTCGCGGGCTTGCGGCTACTTTGACGGCATGCCTGGCTTCGTGCTCGCGGTCGCCGCCGTCGTCATCCGAGAGGGTCGTGTGCTCGCCATGAAGCGGTCCGCGACGAAGGACGCAGGGGCCGGTCTGTGGGAGACACTCTCGGGGCGCGTCGAGCCCGGCGAGCAGCCCATCGAGGCGCTCCGCCGGGAGATCGCCGAGGAGTGCGGGCTCGCGGTCGAGATCGATCCACGGCCGATCGACGCCTACACGGCGCGGCGCGGTGAAGCCCCGATGATCGTCGTGGTCTACGCCGCGCGGTACGTGGACGGGGAGGTCGTCCGCAGCGAGGAGCACGACGCGCACGTCTGGTGGACGCCAGACGAGTTTCGATCCCACAGCAGCCTGACGCGGCTCGCCGACGCGGTGGATCGCGCCGTCACTCCCAGCTTCGGAGCTTCGACGTGACGTCGCGCCGCGCGCGAGGTCGACGACGCAAGACGATCTCCAGCGCCTGATCGCGGTCGGGGATCAGCTCGCGCTCCTCGGGGAGGTGGCCGCGCGCTTCGATCGCGAGCGTCATCGTCTCGCTCCCGCGCGGCAGCACGATGGGCGAGGTGACCTCCTCGCCGTCGAGGCGGAGCGTGGCGCGCGCGGGCGTGGTCCTGATCTCGACCCGGACCTCGCTGGGGATCTCCACGCCGGGTGGCGCGGCCGGCTCGACCTCCACGGCAGTCTCCTCGGGGACGACTTCGGGCTCGGGGGGCTCCGGCGTCTCGGTCTGCGCGACGTCGGCTGGCGCCGGGGGCGCGCGCAGGGCCCAGACCACGCCCACGATCGCGATGGCCGCCACCACGAAGCCGCCGACGATCAGGGCCGGGAGCAGCAGACGCGGGCGTCGGCGGGTGACGATGGTGCGCGCGCCCCCCATGACCGAGACCCCGCCCAAGCGCACGGGGCCGTCTTCGGTGGACATGGAGCGCAGGATCGCCTCGACCTCGTACGCGCTCGCGGGCCGCAGGCCGGGGTCCTTCTCGAGGAGCGCGCTGACGAGATCGGCCAGGCCCGCCGGCAGCTCGCCCTCGAACCTCTCGTCCTGCAGTCGGGCGTCGAGGCGCGGGGGCGGCTCGCGCAGGTGCATCGCGCAGAGCGCCATCGGGGCCTCGTCCCAGAAGGGCGGCTCGCTGGTGATCATCTCGAAGAGGATCACGCCCAGCGCGTAGAGATCGGCGCCGGGGCCGACCTCGCGGCCTCCCTCCACCGCCTCCGGGCTGATGTAGGCGGGCGTGCCCACGATGGTCGTGTCGGCGGTGAGCCTCGCGCCGCCGGGCTGGTCTTCGAGGACGCGCGCGATGCCGAAGTCGATGACCTTCACGCCGCCGCCGTCGAGCATCCAGATGTTGGACGGCTTCAGATCGCGGTGGACCACGCCCGCCGCGTGGGCCGCGCCGAGGGCCTCGGCGACGTCGGCCGCGATCTCGCAGGCCTGCGACGGCGTCACCCGCCCGTGCCGCGCGAGCACCTCGTCGAGCGTGTGCCCACTGAGGAGCTCCATCACCATGTAGAGCCCGTGGACCGGGTCCTCGCCGAAGTCGTGCACGGCGGCGGCGTGGCGGCTCGAGATGCGGCTGGCCGCGCGGGCCTCGCCGATGAAGCGCTCCTTGGCGCGGCCCTGCTCGACGGTGAGGATCTTCAGCGCGACCCGGCGGTCGATGTGGCGATCGACGCACTCGTAGACCGCACCCATGCCTCCCTCGCCGCGCACGCCGACGACCTCGAAGCGATCCGCGATGACTGTCCCCTTCGAGAGATGGGAGGTCGTCTCGGTCGTGATGGCGCCGGAGACACCGGACACCCCGGGAGCATGGCAGCGATGGGGCCCCATCTGCCACCGCTTTCCCCGAGGTGGCCGTTGGGGTCAGGCCGCGGACGCCATCGGCGTCCTGAGCCACTCGCTGGGCTCGCGCTGGAGGTGCGTGTGGAGCGTTCGCAGCTGCTCCTCCGAGAGCTCGGGCAGGGCGTGCTTCCGGTCCCACAGCTCCATCAGCTCTCGCTGGATCCGCGCCTGCGCCGCGGGCGAAGACCGGGTCAACGCCCGCTGGAGGCGGGTCTCCCAGTGCTCGAGTCGCTGCCGCGTCGCTTCCATCAAACCGTTCATGGCTTCTCCTGGTCCGGCCCTCCCGACGCGGGAGGGGCTGCCCAGGTGCTTCGCAAGAAGCGCACCCTCTCCTACACGCCCTCCTACGCACCTCGGGAGGGAGCGGGCTGCGTCTCGACAAGCCACGAACGTGCGCCGCCGCTCGGCGCGGGGCTCACCAGGTGATCATCGCCCCCTGAGGCATCATGCCCGCGTCGAGAACGACCCCCGTGCTCCCGCCGCTGGGGCCGTTCGCTTCGTCGGCGGCCCAGCCGATGAGGATCCCCGCCCCGACCGCGGCCACCGTCGCGCCGAGCACGCCCCAGAAGACCGGCTCCTCGAGGAAGATGGTGCCGCCGCCCAGGGTGCTGTCTCCGAGGTCGAGGTCGAGCCGCAGGTGCTGGTTGTGCTCGAGGACCACCGGCCGCACCACGGTCTCCCGATCGGGGGCCATCACCGAGACGGTGTGCTCCCCGGGCGCGAGCTCGAGCCGGGCGCTCGTGGTGCCCACCTCCTCGCCGTCCACCAGGATCTGCGTGCCGGCCACCTCTTCGAGCAGGCTGACCTCGAGCCGCGCCGGGTTGCGCGTCGACACGAGCTGCACCGCGCGCCGGAGCGTGACGCCGGGCTCGGCCTCCACCTCGATGAGCTGCGGCGCGTGGCCGTCGGCCTCCACACGGATGACGTGACTCCCGGGGTTCACGCGCGCGGTGCGCGCGCCGCTGCCCTCGAGGGCGTGCCCGTCGAGCATCACCGACGCGTCGGCGGGGATCACGTCCACGTGGACCTCGGCCACCGCGCGCTGCGCGTGGGCCAGCATGCGCTGCGCCTCGACGTAGGCCTCCCCTTCGGTGGCGATGTCGGCCTGCTCGCGGTACCGGTCGAGCGCCTCGATGGCCTCCACGTAGCGCTCGAGCGCGTAGTAACAGAGCGCGAGGTTGTACGCGGTGGTCGGCCGATCGACGAGGGCCAGCGACTGCCGGAAGGCCTCCGCCGCCTCGCTGAAGCGACGCTGCTCGGCCAGGCCGCGGCCGCGGTCGAAGTGCGCGCGCGCCTCGACGGTGTCGGGGTCCGGCGCGTCACCCTCCTGCCCGAGCGCGAAGCTCGGGATCAGCAGACAGACGGCCAGGAGCCAGGCTCGGGTCAGCGCTGACATCGGCCCCCCTCTCCGCACGTGGCGCCCAGCTCTTCGCACGTCATCACCATCTCACAGCGCCTCTCACCCTCGACACAGGTCCATCGTCCGACCGCGCAGGGGACGCCGGGGTAACACTGCTCGCCGGCCACGCAGGGCGGACCGGAGTCGGCCGGAGGAGGAGGGCCCGCGTCGGCCGGGCCGCCCGCGTCGGACGGCGTGGTCCCGTCGAAGAGATCGGGCAGCTCTCCGGTCGCGTCCGCGAGGGTCTCCGGATCCACCTCGGCGGGGACGCACGCGCCGTACAGGCAGCGCTGACCGGAGTCGGAGCAGGTCGACTCTTGCTCGAGATCGTCGTGGCACGCGCGGGCGAGCGGGACGTCGAGCTGCAGCCGCCGTCCCGGCAGGAAGCGCGTGTGCACCTCGTGCCTCGTCACGCTCTCACCCGAGAGCATCCCCGAGACGGTGATCACGACGGGCTCCGGGTCTCCGACCGCGGGGAGCACGCCGAACGAGAAGGGCAGCCCGGTCTCCGCGAGCGCGAAGCGATGCTCGTCTCGCCCCATGGCGGAGCTGATGACCACGTCGACCGTGTCGATCTCGGTGCCCACCGCGTAGTCGGAGTCGACCACCACGACGAGCTGGGTCGGGGTGGTGCACCCCGCGGCGAGCCACGCGATGACCGCCAGCGTCCCCCATCTGCGCATCATATGATCGCCATCATAGCGACCGGGGCGTGAGAATACACCCTCTTTGGAACTCATGCCGGAGCATACGGCGCCGGCGCCTCGAAGTTTCCCGTCAGCGCGCGGCGTCTCTGAGCGCCTCGTCCATCGCGGCGAGGTACCGGTCTGGCGAATGGGCGACGCGGACCCAGTCGGTCCCCCTGCGGCCCAGATCGGCCGCCCCCTCACGCGCCTGCACCGCGAGCAGGGCGGCCGCGGCGAAGGCCTCCGGGTCGTCGTCGGACGCCACCATCGCCGCGCCCGCGAGATCGAGCCCCGCCGTCGCTCGCCGCGTGGCCACCGTCGGGACCCCGCGCGCCATCGCGTCGAGGAGCTTCATCGGCAGCCCGCCCGCCGCGCTCCTCGGGACCCAGGCCGCGTCCGCCGCGGCGTGCGCCATGCGTCGGTCCGGCTCGTCCGCGAGGGGCGCGAAGGTCGCCCGGTCCACGCACTCCGCACCCCAGAGCGCCTTCTCGAGCGCCTCGTGCTCGGAGCAGGTCGCCACCAGCAGCCGCGCGTCGGGGCGCTGGGCGCACACGAGCCGGAAGGCCGCGACCAGCGAGTCGAGGCCCTGGTAGGCGTCGAGGTTGCCGGCGTAGAGGAAGACCGGCTCGAGATCCCCGAACCCGAAGCGTGAGCGCGCCTTGCGACGCTCCTCCTGCGTGAGCGGCTCGGGGATCGTCCAGGGCACGGGGACGAAGCGCACCCTCCGCCCCGTCTGCTCCGAGAGCCGCGTCGCGAGGTGCGGCGAGATGGCCAGCGTGACGTCGGCGCGCTTGGCGAGCAGCACGTCGAGCGCGTCTCCGGCCCGGCTCGCCAGCGCGCGGGCGGCCTCGGGGAGATACGTCGGCAGCTCCGGTCCGAGCGCGGTGTGGGCGAAGAAGGCGACCGGCGAGAGGCGCGCGGACAGCACCGCGGCCGCGGCCTCGACGTGATGGGCCACCACCGCCTCCGGTCGGAGCTTGCCGACCACTCTCTTCGCGCGCACCGCGAGCTGCGCGTCCTGGACGACCTTTCGCCACGACGGACCGGAGCGCAGGGAGCGATCCCGCACCACGTCGCGGATGCGGTGAAGCTTCCACGGGGGCTGCAGATCGAAGCCGCCGTGCGCGTAGGCGATCAGCTCGGGCTTGCGGCCGTCCGCGTGCTCGGCGTCGACCATCGCGCGCACCGCCGCCTGCGTGCCCTGCACGGAGGGGAAGGCCATGGCGGCGACGTGGAGGAGGGCCAAGGTGAGCGAGCCTAGCAGCGCGCGGCGAAAATGACTGCGCGCGCCTCGCCGGCGGGACGCCGCGCCCAGCGCGCCAGTCGCTCCTCCGAAATGCTGAAGCATTTCGTCGTCGGCCCGCCGCGCTGGACGCGACGTCGCGCTCGCCGATCCAT